>JAFYTT010000279.1 GCA_017558715.1 Clostridia bacterium
GCCTTCACCGCAGACCAAAGCACCGAGTGCATCGCGGTTACGGCGCAGATCGGAAAGGATGGACGGCATCTTCTTCAGCTGTTCGCGCAGGATCGCGCCGATGATATCGGAGACACGGAATTCTGTACCGCCGAACAGAGGCTGTTCAATGCCATTGAGCTGATCGCCGAAGAACGCGACGGCACCTGCATCGTGATAAATGAGTGCTCTTTCGTAAATGGTTCTGTCGTTGGTGACAAGTGCACCGCCCTCACCCGAGGTGATGACCTTGAAGTAGTTGAAGGAGTACGCGCCTGCATTGCCGATGGTGCCAAGGTACTGACCCTTGTACATACCGCCGTCTGCCTGGCAGGCATCTTCGACGATGGCAAAGCCGTACTTTGCGGCGAGAGCCTTCAGTGCATCCATGTCGGACGGGAAGCCCTGAATGTGAACAGGCATAACAGCCTTGGTATGTGCGGAGACCTTCTTTTCCACGTCGACGGGATCGATTGTCATCGTTTCGTTGATTTCTGCAATGACGGGGATTGCACCGACGGCGATGACGGCGAGAGCGGATGCGATGTAGGTGTATGCGGGAACGATGACTTCATCGCCCGGGCCGATACCAAGACCGATGAGCGCGGAGGTAAGTGCACCGAAGCCGGAGGTCATGGTCAGCGCATATTCCGCACCGACGGTTGCCTTCCATTCTTCTTCAAAATGAAGCACTTCCTTTCCGCTTCCGTTTACCTTGAAAAAGTCGCGGCTCATAATGGCTCTGGCGACGGCATCAATTTCTTCCTGTCCGATTCTGTACATAATGATTCTCCTTGTTGTTATATTGTTGTGATTGTAATAGCATTTATTGCAAATGCGTTGGATTCGTGTCAGGTGTTCTGCAGCAGGCGCAGATTTTCGTCGATCAGAATCTGGTCGGCATTGTCGACGAGCGGGTGCGTGCAGTTGTAGCGGAAGCAGGCGATTTCATAACCGCCGCGTACCAGCTGATCCTCCGACGGCAGATAGGCATTGTAGCCGTTGGTGTTGGACAAGCTCAGCGTATAACGAATGGGGGAATATTCCTGCAGGCGCATTGTGACCTCGGAGAAAATCTCAAACGGGAACGGTACAAATGCGATATCACCGAGAGAAAGGATTGTCTGGTCAAAGGTCATTTCGGTTTCATATGCAGGACAACCTGCCTCATATTCCTCAACGGTCGACTTGAAGTACAGGTATTCCATCCGACCGAGATTGTAAAGTGCGTCGGGATCGGGATAGTTTGCAAGCTTTGCCTGTGCCGTTTCCAGAGGCAGAAGCGGCTTTCTCGGAACGTGAACCGTACCGCGGCTCAGCTTCAGATCGCCGTCTTTATAAACACCGAGCGCGTTGTAGGCGCGGATGGCATCCGATGCGGCATATCCGCCGAGTTCTTCCACATAACGGAAATCCCCCGTGGTCTTGCCGTTGGTCAGACGCGGACCGACGTCACCTTCCGCACCGTTGCAGTATACCGTCATTGTGCCGGAAACCGCTTCCAGACGGTCGACCATGATACCCGACCAGTCGCGGGAAATCTCGGTCTGCAGTCCTGCCGCCGTGCCGTGACATCCGTAATGAATCAAATTGATAATCCCTGCCTTGGTATCGCGGTTTCTGATTGCGATGCAGGTCATTGTCGGGTCATAGCATCCGCGCGGATTTTGTCCGAGTGCGATGAATCCCTCACGGGTCTGCTGTCTGCGGTTGATGCCGATCTGTGACTCAATGGTGCTGACGGCAAGCTCTGCGGGCTGCAGTGCATCGACGGCATCTTTTGCCGCACGGCAGAGTGCAGGCAGTAAAATGGAGTCGATGTAGACACGGTCAATGCCGCCCCAGCCCTCCATACCGACGGTGTTGGGCGCAGAGTGCGTATGTGTTGCGGAAAGAATGATGTTTTGGGGCGCAATGCCGACCTCGTCACCGATAATACGGCGCAGCTCGTCCGCCAGTTCATTCTGAAAACCGCCGATGGTGACAGAAAACAGGATGCCGCGTTCCTCTCCCTGTGCAAAGGCGATTGCCGTTGCCTGCAGGGGATCGTGAACGGATTTGCTTTCGGTAAAAGGATTGTAGCCGAATAACAGAGTGCCGATGACGGGCGTGATGTCTTCTCTTGCGGCACCGACCATAAATAATGTCTCTTTCATATTTCGTACCGAAACCTGTATGTCAGGTATTCCTTTTATAAAGTTCTCTATATTATATCATACAATAAAAAAAAATAAAAGGGGATTTTGCGAAAATTTCGTGAATAAATTTCTGCGGGCTTGTAACCGTGCGAAAAATATCCGGATTTCCGAAAAGCTCTTGACAAAACGGGGAGAATGTGGTATTGTGATACCACTCCCATATAAGGAAAGTGAGACATCGAACGATCATGATAAAAAAATTCCCCGTACGGGATTATGCTGTGATTGTGATCGGCAGTATTATTTATGCCGCAGCGCTTTGCTTCTATGTTTATCCGCGCTCGTTTACCTTCGGCGGAACATCGGGTTTGTCTGTATTGCTTGCAAGACTCCTACCGCTTCCGGCATCAACCTTTACCGTCATTCTGAATACCGTGCTGATGGGATTGGCATTGCTTCTGCTCGGACGGCAGTTTACCTTACGGACGCTGGTCGGCTCGGTTCTGACGACGTATTCGATTGCATGGATTGATCTTCTGCCGTTTGCCGACCGTGTGAGGACACCGTGGATGTGGACGGATCTGGTGCTTGCCGTTTTCTGGATTGCCGTCGCTACGGTACTGCTTTTTTCCGTCAACGCAAGCTCCGGCGGTACAGACATCATTGCGCTGATTATCACGCATAAAAAGCCGACACTTCCCGTCGGACGGGCATTGTTTATTTCCGACATTCTCATTGTCGCAGGCGCATTTGTCCTGTTTGGACTGCAGACCGGCATCTGCTCGGTCGTCGGACTTGTACTCAAGGCACTGTTTGTCGATGCATTTGGTGCAATCGGAAAATACCTGAAACAAAACAGAAAAAACGAACATCTTTGAAATAGAAAGGAAACCCATCATGTCACAGCTTTTACAGAACGCAAAATTCATTACAACCGACCATCCGCGCGCCACGGTATCTCCTGTCTTCCGCAAGAGCTTTGCGCCGAAAACCGACATTCAAAAAGCGGAGCTGACCGTTACCGCACGCGGCATCTATGAAGCGCGCATCAACGGAGAACGCGTCGGCAATTTCTATTTCGCACCCGGCTGGACCTCGTACAAGAACCGCGTACAGGTACAGACCTACGATGTTACAGAGATGCTCGGCGAGAACAACGACATTGATATCCTGCTCGGCTGGGGCTGGCACTTCGGCACAATCCAGCGCGGCAGCTTTGAAAACCACTGCGATCCGTGTATCATTGCGGAGCTGAATGTCACTTATGCCGACGGAACCGTCGAATCCATTCCTACCGATGAGAGCTGGCTCTATTCCAAGACACCGATTCTCTATTCCGATTACTACAACGGCGAGACGTATGACGCCAACATCGTCTACGGCGAATGGAAGCCCGCGGTTATCACAGACGGCAAGCGAGAAGCACTCGTCCCGCAGGAGGGTGAAATCGTCACGCACATTGAAGAAGTTCCCGCCATCAACTACTTCATCACGCCCAAGGGTGAGCGTATCATCGACTTCGGTCAGGAAGTCACGGGTTATGTCTGCTTCCGTACCGTCGGTGAAATCGGTGAGCGCATTTCCATTGACCATGCCGAAATTCTTGACAAGGATGGCAACTTCTACAACGAAAACTACCGCGCGGCAAAGTCCCGTGTGACCTATATCACCGACGGCAATACCGAAAACTGGTATTATCCCGTCTTCTCGTTCCAGGGCTTCCGCTATATCCGTCTGACCGAATACCCGTCGGCGGAGACCTACATCGGCGACTTCAAGGCGATCGTCGTTCACTCCGACATCAGGCGCACGGGCTGGTTCTCCTGCTCCGATCCGATGGTCAATCGCCTTTACGAAAACGTCATCTGGGGTCAGCGCGGCAACTTCCTCGATGTTCCGACCGACTGCCCGCAGAGAGACGAACGTCTTGGCTGGACGGGCGACGCAGAGGTTTTCTGCCGTACCGCCGCTTACAACTACGATGTCAACAAATTCTTCCACAAGTGGCTGCACGATCTGGCACTCGATCAGGCGGAGAACGGCGCAGTTCCGCAGATCGTTCCGGCACTCTGGAATCCCGACGGTGCATTTGCATGGGGTGACGCGGCTACCGTTTGTCCGTGGGAAATCTATCGCGCATACGGTGACATTACGATTCTCGAAGAGCAGTTTGACTCGATGAAAAAGTGGGTCGATTACGTTTACAATAAGGGTGACGGACCCTCTGCATGGGGCGGCGGCGGTCAGTACGGCGACTGGCTCGGACTGGATGCCGAGGAAGGCTCCTACCGCGGCGCGACCAACGATCTTCTGCTCGGCACGGCGTTCCTTGCGTATGCATGTGATCTGCTCATCAAGGCTGGCAAGGCACTCGGTCGTGATATGTCCGCATACGAGGCAAGACGCATCGAGGTCGGTGAGGCATTCGTGCGTGAATTTGTCGGCGAGGACGGTTGGCTTACGTCCGATACCCAGACGGCATATGTCTGCGCGCTGCACTTCGGTCTGGCTCCCGATGCACCGAAATATGCAGAATATCTTGCAAATCTCGTCCGGAACAACGGCAACAAGCTGAAGACCGGCTTTATCGGTACGGCGTTCATCATGGATGCGCTGACCGACAACGGCTATGCAGACGTTGCATATTCGCTGCTTCTGCAAAAGGAATTCCCGTCGTGGCTGTACTCTGTCCGAAAGGGTGCAACGACGATCTGGGAGCACTGGGACGGTCTGAAGCCCGACGGCTCTGTCTGGTCGCGTGACATGAACTCCTTCAACCATTATGCTTACGGTGCTGTCGCTTCCTGGATGTACGGCACGATGTGCGGCATCAAGCCCGATGAAGAAAAGCCGGGCTACGAAAACATCAAGATCAAGCCGATCCCGGATGCACGTCTTGATTGGGCAAATGCGATGCTCGACACCAAGTACGGCACGGTCATCTCCGGCTGGGAAAAGTGCGAGGGCGGTTACAAGATCACCGTCACGATTCCCGCAGGCGCAACGGCTGACATTACGGTCGGCGGGACAACCGAACATGTCGGCGGCGGTGTTTACGAATATATGCTGAACGCATAACATAAAATTCAAATGGGGTACGATGTTTGTGCCCCATTTCTGCAAAAAAGGAGGAAAACAATATGAAACGACGCTCTGAAAGTTCCTTCGGTCTGCACTTTGACTTCCACGCAAGACCGTATCCCGGCAGACCTCCGGTTGGTCTAACCTTGAAAGAGGAAGATATCCGTGAAATCTGTACGCTCATCCGTCCCGATTTCATACAGATCGACTGCAAGGGTCATCCCGGCTGGGCATCGTATCCGACGGAATGCGGCAACGGAATGCCCGAACAGGTTCAGGATACGCTTGCACTGTGGCGGCGCGTGACAAAGGAAGAGGATGTTGCACTGTACATGCATTATTCCGGGGTCTGGGACAGCAATTACATCACCAAGTATCCCGAGGATGCCGTGATGCATGCCGACGGAACACGGTCGGAAAATGCAACGCGCACACAGGATTTCTCTTATGCTGACCGTCTTCTCATCCCGCAGATGTGTGAGCTTGCGGGTAAATACGGTGTAGACGGTATTTGGATCGACGGCGAGTGCTGGTGTACCGAGACGGACTTCGATCCGCGCACGGTTGCCGCATTTGAAAAAGAAACGGGGATTGATCTCGGCGGCAAGCTTCCCGCAAACAGGGGCGATGCATATTTTGATGAATACCGCGACTACTGCCGTGAGCTGTTCCGCCGTTATGTGCGTCATTATACCGATGCGGTTCATGCAAAATATCCCGATTTTCAGATTGCGACCAACTGGGGCTATACCGACCACATGCCGGAACCGGTTACCTCCGATGTCGATTTTCTGTCGGGTGACTTTGATCCCAACAATTCGTTCCGTGTTGCGCGGTATGCTGCCCGTGCGATTGCACAGCAGATCTATACCGCACCCAAGGCAGGCGGCGCATGGGATCTGATGGCATGGAATTTCCGTATCCCCGGTCACATTCCGAAGCATCCTGTACAAATGATGCAGGAGGCTGCATCGGTCATCTCTGTCGGCGGCGGATTCCAGAATTATATCACGCAGTATCCCGACGGCGCACCGCGTATGGAGGAAATCCGACGTATGAAGAAAGTCGGCGACTTTGTGCGTGCGCGGCAGGACTGCTGTGTCCGCGGCAGAATCGTTCCCGAATGTGCGATTCTTCTGTCGACCTATGACCGTCATCTGCGCTCTGACGGGCTGTTCAGCCGCTCCGGACATGAAAACACTGCAGGTCTGACGGCGCTGTTCTGTGATACGGGATATTCCGTGGAAATCGCAAGTGAGCATACGCTTGCGGGCAGATATGACGAATACAAGTGCATTGTTGTGCCTGAAATGCATTACGAACTGGATACAAAGACGGTTGAGGAATTGCTGGCTTATGTGAACAGGGGCGGCAGTCTGCTGCTTGTCGGCAAAAAGACCGCGCGCATGTTTGCCGATGCAGGTGTTCCGCTGACGGTATCCGATACGGCACACGATACATGGCGCTGGGTACGGTGCGGCGATTTTGTCACAGCGATGCCGGGCGTTTGCTCGGTCGGTGCACCGCAGATGGAAAGTGCGGCATTTGTCGGAAATGAAGAACGGAGTGCCCATGCGACAGCCGCCGCGGTTCTGCCGTTCGGTAACGGCAAAATCGGCGTGATTCCGACCAACCTCGGTGCGCTTTACAGTGAGGTTGCGCAGTTTGTTCACCGTGATCTCATCACTGCGGTATGTGATCGGCTGTATACACCGACAGTCCGCATCCGAGAGGGTATCGGTCTTGCCGAGCTTGTCCTGACGGAAAAGAACGGACATCGGTATATTCAGATCCTCAACGCCAACGGTCAGCATGCAAACCGTGCTGTCGCAAACGAGAATTTCCTGCCGCCGATTGTGGATCTTGTGCTGTCACTGGGCAATGTCGCACAGCCGAAGCAGGTGGTGCGCTATCCCGGCGGTGCGGATGTTCCGATATCGGTGGAAGATGGGGAAGTGCTTCTGCATGTCGGTCGGGTCGATGTGCATGAGATTCTGGAGATCATTGATTGATATTATTTGGGGAACCGTATTTCGCGGCTCCCCTTTTTTGTTACTGATTTTCCATAAGCTGTCTGACCATGCGGACCATGTCATCCACTGCCCCCGCCTCCATCTCACACAGCGGCAGACGGTACGTATCGGAGCAGTACCCAAGGGCTGCCAGCACTGCCTTGACGGGAATTGGATTGACCTCGGAAAACAGCGCGCGGATCAGCGGTGCCATGCGGCATTGAAGGACTGCCGCGCGCAGGGAATCACCCGAAAACCACGCGCGGCACATTTCCGCTGTCATTTCGGGCAGAAGATTGGAAACAACAGAGATGACACCGACAGCACCCACCGACAGCATCGGTACGGTTACGCCGTCAGAACCGGCATAC
>JAFYTT010000034.1 GCA_017558715.1 Clostridia bacterium
GCCGCAAGCCAGCTCCGTTATGACGCCCCTGCGATTGAACGCCTCGGAATCCCTGCCTATAACTGGTGGAATGAAGCCCTTCACGGTGTCGCCCGTGCAGGTACCGCAACCATGTTCCCGCAGGCAATCGGGCTTGCGGCAATGTTTGACCCCTCCACGCTTTACCGCGTCGGCGAAGTGGTTTCGACCGAAGCACGTGCAAAATACAACGGCACATTCCGCCGCGGTGACCGCAGTATTTACAAGGGTCTAACCTTCTGGTCCCCGAACATCAACATTTTCCGTGATCCCAGATGGGGTCGTGGACACGAAACCTACGGCGAGGACCCGTATCTGACCGCAGAATGCGGAAAAGCTTACGTGCACGGTCTGCAGGGTGACGGTCCTGTCATGCGCGCCGCCGCATGTGCCAAGCACGCCGCTGTTCATTCCGGTCCCGAGGGCATCCGCCACGGCTTCAATGCGGTCGCATCACCCAAAGATATTGAAGAAACCTATCTGCCCGCATTTGAATCCCTTGTCAAAGAAGCACATGTCGAGGGCATCATGGGTGCTTACAACGCCATCAACGGCGAACCGTCCTGTGCAAGTCCATTCCTTCAGGAAAAGCTCCGTTTCTGGGGCTTTGACGGCTATTTTGTATCCGACTGCGGTGCCATCTCCGACTTCCATCAGTTCCATCACCTCACAGCAAATGCGGTCGATTCCGCGGCGCTGGCTCTGAAAAACGGATGCGATATCAACTGCGGCGGCTGTTATGCTTCGATCATGACTGCATATGAGGAAGGACTCGTCACGGAAGACGATATCCGTTCAGCCGCGATCCGTGCCATGCGTACCCGCATCCGTCTCGGTCTGTTTTCGGGCAAAACCGAATTTGACGACATCTCCTATGATGTTGTCGCATGCGACGATCACAAGGATCTTGCATGGCTGTGTTCTCTGCAGTCGATGGTTCTTCTCAAGAACAACGGGATTCTTCCGCTGGACGAGGAAACCATTTCCACGATTGCTGTCGTCGGTCCCAATGCCAACAGCCGCTCGGTACTCGAGGGCAACTACATGGGAACAGCCGACCGCTACATCACGCTCCTGGAAGGCATTCAGGATCGTTTTGCAGGTCGCGTTCTGTATGCACCCGGTGCACACCTTTATAAATTCCGTTCCGAAAACTGCAACGGCGACTTCGACCACGACCGTCTTGCAGAAGCGCTCGACTGTGCGGAACACGCCGATATCATCATCGCCTGCGTCGGTCTTGACCCGTCCATTGAGGGTGAGGCGGGTGATGCATCCAATGAATATGCTGCAGGTGATAAGCGCGATTTGCGTTTGCCCGAGTCCCAGCGTGTTCTCGTGGAAGCACTTGCAAAAACAGGAAAGCCGCTGATCATTCTGTGTGCAGCCGGCAGTGCCATGAACTGCGAGGTTGACTGCGATGCCCTGCTGCATGTCTGGTATCCCGGTCAGATGGGCGGTGAAGCTGCGGCATCCATCCTGTTCGGCGACTTTGCACCGTCCGGTAAACTGCCTGTCACCTTCTACGACGATTCCGACAAGCTCCCCGATTTCACCGATTATGCAATGACGGGACGCACCTACCGTTACACGCAGGACAATATCCTCTATCCGTTCGGCTTCGGTCTTACCTACGGAACGACGCTGATGAAAGAACTGATCTATGAAAACGGCATTGCATCCGTTACGGTTGAAAATCCGGGTACAGAACGCGTTGACGATGTTGTACAGCTGTATCTGCACGATGATGCAGACTGGGCGGTTCCGAATTGGGCACTCTGCGGTTTTGAACGCGTGACTCTCGCCGGCGGTCAGACAAAAACCGTCCATATCCGCATCGACGAGCGCGCATTCACATCGGTCGATGACAACGGTATCAGAGCCGTCCGCGGCAATGTGTATACGTTATATGCAGGCACTCACCAACCCGATGAAAAGAGCTGTGCGCTCGCAGGAACCCAATGTCTGTCTTTGGAAATCAAACGATAAAAAGACTTGACAACAGGCACACTTTGTGTTACAATAAATTGAAATATTGTGCGGCACAAAACAAAACGCCGCACAGAAAATAAAGGAGAATATCATCATGGCAAAGTTAAAAGTCGGTATTATCGGTGCCGGTAACATCGCAACCAGCGCACACCTTCCCGCATATGCGCAGCTGACCGATATCGTTGAAGTCGTTGCAATCGCGGACATCGTTCCGGAACGCGCAAAGGACGCAGCTGAAAAGTACGGTATCCCGCACTACTACGCATCCGTCGAAGAACTGATCGCAGGCGAACCCGATGTTGATTACATCGACGTTTGTACCTGGACTGCTGCACACGCTCCCGTTGCGATCGCTGCTGCTAAGGCCGGCAAGAACATCCTCTGCGAAAAGCCGCTTGCTGCTACACTTGAGCAGGGTCTTGCAATCGAAGCAGCTGTTAAGGAAGCCGGCGTTCAGTTCATGCTCGCTGTCGTTACCCGTTACGGTGCAGAACAGCAGAAGTTCGTTGAACTGCGCGATGCTGGCAAGTTCGGCGAAATCTACTACGCAAAGTGTTCCTACGTCCGTCGCCGCGGTACACCCGGAGGTTGGTTCACCGATAAGGAACTGGCAGGCGGCGGTCCCGTTCTGGACATCGGCGTTCATGCCATCGACCGTACATGGTATCTGATGGGCAGACCGAAACCTGTCTCCGTTTCCGCTGAAACCTCCTACCGCATCGGTGACTACCAGACCAAGGGTGTCGGCAGATGGCAGCCGTTCGGTCAGGGCAACGGCGTTTTCAATACTGAAGACTCCGCATCCGTCTTCTTCCGTTTCGAAGGCGGCAAGTCCATGGTTGCTGAAATCGCATGGGCAATCAACGGCAACGAATCCGCTACCACCACCATCTACGGCTCCAAGGCAGGCTGTACCTTCGAACCGCTGACCATTTACGGCGAAGATGAAGAAGGCTACCTCTCCACCGAAAAGCCCGAAGTTGTCGGTGTCAACTACTTCGTTGAAGAAATCCGTCACTTCATCGACTGCCTGAACACCGGCAAGACTCCGATCTCCCCGATCGAAGACGCTGTCACCGTTCAGAGAATGCTCGACGGTATCTACGCTTCCGCTGAAAAGCACGAAGAAGTCAAGATCTGATTCTAACCGAAATAAATACTGCGCCGCTGTAAGTTTGATCGCTTACAGCGGCGCTTCTTTGTATTCTTTTTTGAGCGTTAGGATTATTTCAATGGTTATTTCACAACTTCAAATCAATATATACCGGCGCATGGTCGGACAGATACACATAATCCTCAGCACAGTACCGGTCAAACCGACGGACAGCACCCTCGGGGATATCACGAACCAGAATATGGTCGAGTGCTTTTTCAAACGGCTCATCCTGCCAGACACCGGGATGTACACCGCATCCGTTGAAGCCTTTTCCTTCATGTCGGTATTCCACAGCAACATCGTGCGCATGCTGCCAGCCGCCCTCCTCCAATGCCCAGCGGAGTGCCTGTGCGTAATACCCTGCGTTCAAGTCGCCGACAAGAACCGCAGGACAGTTTCCGTATTTTTCCTGGTACGTTTTGACAAGCTCTGTCGCCATCGAAAGCTGCATTCTACGAACCTCGGCAGAACCCGGCTGTGCTTCCGACGATTTCCACCAAAGATGCGTGGTCGCGAAGACAAAGACTTTACCGTCTTCCTTGGTACGGAACACTCCGACATTACAGGATTTGGAGCGGACATCGTTGAACGAGCCTTCATAACCGTCAACATGTGCAGGATACAGAAGATATTCCGTATCGAGCAGCTCAAGCTTATCCGCGCGATAAACAATGGGTGTCATATTGCCCCAGATGATCGTATACGGCAGATTTCTCTCGATACAGTTCATCTTCAGATCAAGCTGCATCTGCATATTGACCTCCTGCCCGCCGAGAACATCGGGGAGCAGCTCTTCCAGAATCCGAACATGCCCTTTCATACGGACAGCAGAGGAGCAATCAAGTCCCCGCTCCTCCCATGTCGGCAGATTTCCGGTACAGTTCCAAACATTCTGTCCCATCAGACGAATGATACTCATTGCCGGTTCCTCACTTTACTTCAAACGAGAACAGACGGATTTCTCCGCCGCCTTCATGGACATCCTGACCGACAAAACGAATCGTACTGACCGACGTTCCGACTGGAATGATCACCAGACGGCGCAGATTGTTCGTTTCTTCCGCCAGACGGATCACAGAACCGTCTTCACAAACTGCTTCAACCGTATAAGATTTGCAGAGTGTTGTCGGCAAATGCATGATCGGAGCAGTAGGCAGAAGGTTGGCACGCATGGTGTGGTTTCGTTCGACATGGTCGCCGGGGAGCGTCACACGGTCAAGGTCGGAGTCGAAGATGATACGTACTTCCTCTGCAATGACAGGTGCATCAAAACGGTATTCCACAACATCGCCGGGAGCACAGACAAAGAGATTCTCACGGTCATTGCCGTCACGAAGGACTTCCGCTTCTGCTATTTCCGCGCCATTGACGGTCAGTTGTGCGCCTTTGGTCAATGCTGCCGGTGTACGCTGGTGGTGCGGGAGAAGCATATCGTCCCAAAGGAGCGTATCCTGCAGCTCTGTCAGATGATCGGTATAGACACCGTGCGGTGTTGCATTGTACTTGACGGCAATCGATGCCGCAGTACCGGCCGCCTGTCCGCAGAGTGCACAGGTTGCCATAACGCGGGAGGACGACATCGCCGCATGGGTCATGGAGATATTGCGTCCTGCAAAATACAGGTTTTCAATGTTCTCAGAATAGAGTACACGGTACGGAATTGCATACGGAGAGGGTGTCTGATAGGAGGTATTCGGATGACCGTCATAATAAAATCCGGCAGGATCGTGGTCGTCCAGCGGCCAGCCGCCGAACGCAACGACATCTTCAAAATGACGGTCGGAGGTGATGTCGTTCTGCGTCATCAGATATTTGCCCATCATACGGCGGGATTCGCGCTTACCGGGCAGAAAACCAAGGAAGTCGAGCTGCCAGTAATCGGCATCCTCGTAATTACCGGAATTTTTGACGTAATCCCACATACCGTAAGCAAGTGCAACCAGTTCGTCACGAACAATTTCCGTATCGGCAATGGAATCGCCGAAGCCTCCAAGCTCGAGATACCAGAAGTTTTCGCCGGAGTTGTTCATATGCGGACGGCGGAATTTGACGTCGTCCTCCGTCAGCTTCTTTGCAAATGCGGGCGGCGTGAAGGTCACAGGATCAGTTCCCTTGTGCGCCTGAATCAGACACGACATACCCATCGTTTTTCTGTCCTCAACGGTGACAGAAACGTCCTCACCGAACTCGGATGCCGCTTCCCGTCCCCAGCGGTAATGCGCACCTGTCAGCGGTGCTAAAATGCTGTCGCCGGAACAATCGGCAAACAGCTTGGCTTCGACACGGCAGAACGCCTGCGTTGTCATCTGCCAGCCGGTAACAGCGGCGATGTGATTTTCCGCATCCATTTCCGCATCCATACACGAGCAGTTGAGAAGCAGTGTAATGTTCTCCTCGCGTTTGACCGCATCCCACAGCACAGAATCCCAGATCGGATAGATCTTATAGGGATTGCGCCAAAGATTTTCCATGGCGAGTTCTTCCAAAATACCGGTCTCGCGGACATTGGAGCCGCTTGCACCGCAGACCCACATACGAATCTCACCTGATGCATTGCCGCCGAGCACAGGACGCTCCTGCATCAGCACGACCTTTGCGCCGTGACGAGCTGCCGCAATTGCCGCACACATACCGGCAAGACCGCCGCCGACCACACAGAAATCGGCTTTGTACTGTAATGTTTTCAGCATATTGATACTCCTTTTTCGTTATTATCGTTGCTGTCATTATAGCATGATTTTTAAGCCGTGTCAATTCTTTTTTTCGACTGTCTGACAATTTTTGAAATTTTTACCGAATTTACATTTTTGCCTTGATTTGACGGCAATTTTATGATATACTAAAGAAAAGTTCAGAGAAAAAGGAGTATCCGTATGAACGTCATCCGTATGCTTGGCTGGGATACCTATCAGATCACTGCCGTTGTTCTGTGGGTCATCGCCGCCATTACCGCAATCTTCCCTGTCTGGTACTGGAAGAAAAACATCGCATGGAAAAAAGACAAGGGTGAAAAAACATCCTTTTTTGAAATCTGGCGTCCGACCTCGCTGTTCGGTACAATTCTCTTTATCCTGCTGGGTCTTGGTTTCTGGTTTTTGCAGGATGTTCTGACGATGGGTCAGATGGCAGCTGCCGGCATGTAAATCGCAAAAATATATGAACAATTCTTGAATTATTCCGAAAAACCATTGCGAAAATCCGCGAAATGCGGTATAATATAGAGAGTAAGAACAAAAATAAAACCTTTTGGGAGGATATAACCATGTTAGTTTCTGCAAAGGAAATGCTCAACAAGGCAAAGGCCGGCCACTATGCAGTCGGTCAGTTCAACATCAACAACCTCGAATGGACCAAGGCAATTCTGCTCACCGCACAGGAATGCAACTCTCCTGTCATTCTCGGTGTTTCCGAGGGTGCCGGTAAGTACATGTGCGGCTACAAGACCATCGTCGGTATGGTCAACGGTATGATCGAAGAACTCGGCATCACCGTTCCGGTCGCTCTGCACCTCGACCACGGCTCCTATGAAGGCGCTATGAAGTGCATCAAGGCAGGCTTCTCCTCTGTCATGTTCGACGGTTCTCACTACCCGATCGAAGAAAACATCGCAAAGACCACCGAACTCGTTAAGCTCACCAATGAACTCGGCCTCTCTCTCGAAGCTGAAGTCGGTGCAATCGGCGGTGAAGAAGACGGCGTTGTCGGCAACGGCGAATGCGCAGATCCCAACGAATGCAAGATGATCGCTGACCTCGGCGTTACCATGCTCGCAGCAGGTATCGGCAACATCCACGGTAAGTATCCCGCTAACTGGCCGGGTCTCTCCTTCGAAACCCTCGAAGCAGTTTCCGCAAAGACCGGCGATATGCCCCTCGTTCTCCACGGCGGTACCGGTATCCCCGCTGACATGATCAAGAAGGCAATCTCCCTCGGTGTTGCTAAGATCAATGTTAACACAGAGTGCCAGCTTGCATTTGCAGCAGCTACCAGAAAGTATATCGAAGACGGCAAAGATTTACAGGGTAAAGGATTTGACCCTCGTAAGCTGTTAGCTCC
>JAFYTT010000280.1 GCA_017558715.1 Clostridia bacterium
GCGCAGGCGGAAATCCGGATCTCGCTGCCGCATGGCGAATATTTCACGGCGTTGTCGAGAATGTTGCCGACCGCTTCCGCCGTCCAGCGCAGGTCGAATTTCGCCGTCGAGGATGCGCTCGAATCGATCGAAAATGCGCTGATTCTTGCGGCGGTCTATGAGGAAGGACAGTTTTTCTGTCTGTGCACGGATAATTTCGTCGTGCTCGCTCATTTCGGTGTACATGAGAATGGACGAAAGTGGCGTTTTTGATTGATGGGCGATGTCAGCAACGAGGGAGGAGATATTTTTGTAGCCGTTCTGCACCTTCGCCTCGCGCGTTTCCAGCTCGCACAGCCGTGTGATCAGCCGCCGTTCGGTGGGAGTGAGATGTTCATCGGCGATATGATCGGCACTTTCTCCGTCGAGGATGCGCTCGAATCGGTCAAGAATCCGCCGATTCTTGCGCCGTTCGCGGACGAAAGCAACCGCACAGACGGCAAGAATGGCGAGAATATACCCGACAATCAGCCAAGGCGATTCAAAATACTGCCATAGCACGAAAAATACCGCTGACAGCAGAACAAGCAAAACTGCGCCGCCGATCATTTCTTTGACCCTTTCCAGACATATCCCATGCCGTAAACCGTACCGATACAATCCGCGCCGAGCTTGTCGCGCAGGCGTTTGACGGTCACGGACAGTGCATTTTCGTCAATGTAATCGCTGTCACACGCCCAGATTTTTTCAACGAGCGTCTGCCGCTCGAGGATTTGCCCTTTGTGATTGCAGAACGCGGCAAGGAGTTTCTGCTCGGTGGCACTGAGGTCAATCCGTTTTCCGTCAGCCGAAAAGATCAGCTCCGTGAAATCGAAACGGAAACGTGCGTCCTCATAGATATGGTTTGGCGAGCGTTTGCGCAGAGCCGCCGCGATGCGCTCCTGTAAAATCGTCAGCGAAAACGGCTTTTTGATGTAATCGCACGCACCGGCGCGAAATGCGGTGACTTCGTCGATCTCCGCATCACGCACGGTGAGGAAGATCACCGGCACATCTTCGGCAGCCATGACCTCGCGGCAAAGCTCGATGCCACTGCCGTCGGGGAGGTTTACATCAAGCAGGAGGAGGTCAAAGGTGTGTTCGCGGAGAATTTTCCGAGCTTCGGCGAGATTGGCGGCAGAATGGACTGATATTGTGTCGTTCTGTAAAGCAGTAACAAGACCTTCACGAAGCGCAGTATCATCTTCGACAAGCAAAATATACTTCAAGGATTCATCATCTCCCACCAATTTATTGCTTTATTATAGCAGATAAATGTTTCGTGATTATGAATATATACACATAATCTATAGAGTTGCTCAACATTATGAAGAAAAAGTAGATTTCTCATCACATTAATTATTGACTGTTCTTCCCCCGTCTCCCCTTCGTCAAAAATATCGACTTCTTCAAAACCTCCTTAAACGCCTCAGTTTGCTGATACGAAAGCGCATCGGGATTGATTCCATAATCCTCACAGATGGACTCAAACATGTCATTCACATTCGGCTCCGCAACCAGGTTCATGTAACTTTCAATGCCGCCAATCAAACGCTGAATGTTGATCTTCGGGGCTGTGGTGTTATCGTCAAAATGAGCTTCGCGGATGCCGTGAACAATTCCGAATATAGAATCCGCCACCTTCTGCGCAAAGAATTCTTCTTCCTGAATATGAAACGCATCCATTTGTTTTGCCAGATCTTCTCTTGAAAGGATGGTACCATATTGCTCCGAGATTTCTTCCCGGATCTTCCATAAAAGCATATCAATGATGCCAAGCTCCATTTCCGCCCATCGGTCAACATAGGCTTCCGTGTCTACCAGAAATCGCGGAAAGTCCTCATGCTCGATCATCTCACAAATCAATCTGTTGTTGAGCTTGCCGCTCGTCAGCAGCTCGATTGTCTTATCCTGTAAATGCAGATCACGAACCTCTGCGTTTACAGGATTTCTGTTTTCTGTGAGACCTACCAGATAATCCGCCGAAACATTGTAGAAGTTTGCCAGCATACAGATGTGCTTGTGTCCGATTTCCTTTCCCTCATCGTTTTCATACTGACTGAGTGCGGATTTTGAAATACCGATCTGCTTTGATAATTCCTCAAGCTTCAGCCCTCGTTCCTCCCGAAGGTCTCGCAGCTTCTCCTGTAACGTCAATCTGATATGCATAATTTCTTCCTCCTCAACCTTCTTTTTCATTGTTTTTCGACCTCCCGGTATCATTTCCAAAAGCGTGGAAATTTCGTATTTTTCATCAAAAATCCTACGTTTTGGATATACGGCACGCACCGATTTTTTGTGGTATACTATCTACAACAACAGGAAACGCGTACCTGTTGTATCAGTTACCAGTAGTATACCATGTACATGTAAACAATACTGCAACATTTTATGTCTAAAACACGAATTTATGTTCGTATTATGTAAAGGAGTCTTTATGACAAAACCATCAAACAACCCCATGTCCGCTGCACAGAGGAACCGTGAACTGCTTCAGAATCAGCGGAAAGAATATCAGGAACGAAATCGCCGATCTCACCGGCTCATCGTGAAAGGTGCCATCATCGAGAACCTGTTCCCGAAGACTGTCACCATGAGTGCAGACGAATTTAAGGAATATCTTCTCGAAAACATGGCATCGGATTCGGAACTTTCAGATGACTTTTCGTGGTAAGGAATCCCTTTTGAGAAATCAAGGGCGCACTTATTTACCACAAACTGTGGTAGTGCGAAAACGAACACAGTGCCATTGTACCCCTTGGGGGAACAAGGCAGATGGGCAAAGCCCATACCCAAAGAAATGGAGGTGATACCCGCAATTTACCATTGCAGTATCCAGATTATCGGACGATCCAAAGGACGTAGTGCGGTCGGTGCTGCGGCATACCGAAGCGGTGAAAAGATTCTCAACACGTGGGATGGTGTCACGCATGACTACACAAACAAGGGCGGCGTCATCTACAAAGAGATTCTTTTACCGTCTCATGCACCGCCGGAGTATGCCGAACGTGCTGTCCTCTGGAACGCCGTAGAACAGATTGAAAAGAACAAACATGCGCAGTTGGCACGTGAGATCAATGTCGCACTTCCCGTGGAACTTGGACGTGGAGAGCAGATCGATCTGGTGCGTGATTACTGCCGGAAGAACTTTGTCGATGCCGGGATGTGTGCAGACTTTGCCAGCCACGATAACTACACGGGAAACCCTCATGCACATATTCTCCTGACCATGCGTCCGTTCAAAGAGGATGGCACGTGGGATGACAAACAGCGAAAGGAGTACTGTCGGGACGAGAACGGCAACCGCATCTATGATCCGAAAACGCGCCTGTATGCGTGTGAAACCATCGCAACGACCGACTGGAACCGCCGTGAGAAAGCAGAACTGTGGAGATCGTCATGGGCAGAGCTGTGTAACCAATATCTTGCGCGAAACGACTTCGACTTAAAGATTGACCATCGTTCCTATGAACGGCAAGGAATCCCCTTAAAGCCGACCATCCATCTCGGACCGTCCGTCACAGAGATGGAACGCCGCGGCATCCGCACGGAAAAGGGAGATTACAACCGCGCGATCATGGAAGAACGCTCTATGATGCGCCAGGTTCGTGCCCGTGTCAGTAATCTGCACGGTTGGAGCAGAAACAATGCCAAAGGACGCACAGAGTGGATTGACCGTGATGTGGTACGGTATCTTCTGCAGAACAATCCACGGCATACTGTTGCGCAGAAAGACCGCCGTCTCAAGGCAGTGAGTTACATAGAAATCAACAGGATTCAGACACCGTCAGATGTCCACAACAAAGTCGAGGGACTGAACACGCGGTACTACCGTCTGAACAAAGCGCAGCAGGGTGTGGAAACCGAAATCCGTACCATGACAGAGCATCTTCGGATGTATGACATCTGGAAGTACAGTTGGCGGTATCAGCGAAAGCTGGAACGTCTGAAACCAAAACGCCGCAAACGATTTGAGAAACGCCATGCAAGCAAACTCCATGCGTACCACACCGCGATTGCTTACTTTACAGAGCATGACCTTTCCATGGAAGACTGGAATCCGCCGCGCTGGAAAAGCAGGCTTGAAAAAGCCTGCAAGGAACGGTATGACTGCGATTGGGCGATGCGTGACATTCAGCAGGAGCTTTCCTATCTTGAAATCATCCGACAGGCATTGAATGAAATGCACCGCCGACTGAGACGACCGGAACATAACCGAGAGGA
>JAFYTT010000281.1 GCA_017558715.1 Clostridia bacterium
AAAAATGTCACCGTCTGTGCCAATCTTCCCTATTATATCACAACACCGATTCTGATGCTGCTGCTGGAATCCGGTATTCCGCTTGACAACATCACCGTCATGATCCAGAAAGAAGTTGCAGACCGTCTCGCCGCCGCACCCGGTTCTGCGGAATACGGCGCTGTTACAGCATCGGTCCAGTATTATGCCGAGGTCGAGAAGCTGTTCAATGTCTCTGCCGGCAACTTCCTGCCCGCGCCCAAGGTCGATTCTGCGGTTGTCCGTATGCGTCTCTACAAGGACAAACCCGTCAAGGTACAGAATGAAGACATGCTCTTCCGCGTCATCAAGTCCGCGTTCGGTCAGCGCCGCAAGACTCTGCTCAATGCCCTTTCGGCAGGTATGGGTGAATTTACGAAAACCGAGCTTTCCGAGGCAATCGCAGAAGCCGGATTTGCGGAAACCATCCGCGGCGAACGTCTGTCTGTCGCAGAATTCGGCCGTCTTGCCGATGTTCTCTGGGCACATAAGCAGCAGAAATAACGACGGTTTTCTCCTGATTTATCAACGGTTCGTAAAGAATCCGTAAACATCCGTGTGCGGAAATTGACATTCCCTGTCTTATCGGGTATAATATTGTTCGGATAAAATCAGAACCGTATTCCGTCATTCAGAATAGAAAGGATCCCCGCAAATGAAGCACCGCATCCGATTCGCGGCACAGAGCATTGCTTTTTGTCTGTCACTGTTACTGCTGTTCTCCTGCGGACAGAATGTAACCACAGAAGATACAACCGACATCGCTGTCACAACAACCGCACCGATTACCGAGGTGCAGACAACAGAAACGGAACCCATGACCGAGTCTGTAACCGAACCGATCACAGAAACCGAGACCGAAACTGAAGCTGTTACCGAAGCGCCGGAGCCTGCCTATCCGACCGTCATTGATGAAAACGGAACAGATGCACTGACCGGTATTGCACCAGCTGCGGACGGCACATACATTGATCCGCTGACCGGCACTGCCGTTGCAAAAGAAGAAGCCGAGCGCAGACCGGTTGCCATTATGCTCAACAATATCAACGTGGCACTGCCGCAACAGAACATCGGCTCGGCTGATATCCTGTATGAATGTCAGGTTGAGGGTTATCTGACCCGTCTGATGGGTGTTTACAACGACTACGAAGATCTCAAGGCGATCGGCTCTGTCCGTTCTTCCCGGGAATATTATATCGACTTCGCGGCAAACCACGATGCGATCTATGTTCATGCAGGCGGAAGCGAGGAAGCCTACCGCAATCTGAAGTCCCGCAAAACCCACAACATTGACGCGGTCAACGATTACAATGTATCGGGATATTTCTACCGCGATCCCAACCGTCTCGGCAGAATGGGATATGAACATACGCTGGTCATCGACGGCGACAAGATCAACGGTGCGATTGCCGCAAAAAAATACCGTACGACCTATTCCTCTTCCTTTACCAATCCCCTGCAGTTCATCGGTGAGGGACAGCAGATCAACCTCGTCAACGGAACCAAGGCAAAACAGCTGACCGTCAAGTTCGGAGCGCATACAACGCAGTTTGTATACAGTGCATCGAAAAATCTCTATATGCGCTGGCAGAACAACGAAAAGCACATCGATGGAATCACCGGTGAGCAGCTTGGATTTGAAAATGTTGTTGTTCTGTTCTGTCCGTACACACTGACCAAGGACGATTACAACCACATTGAAGTCGCAACGACGGGAAAGGGCAAAGGCTACTATCTGACCGGCGGCAAGAAGGTGGATATCCACTGGTCCAAGTCCTCGGGTGACGCACAGGTCAAGCTGTATTACGCAAGCGGAAAAGCGCTGACCCTCACGCCCGGCAAGACAAACATCGAAATTGTCGGCTACGAAAGCGCGACCTCCATCATCGAAGAATAACGTAAATGAAAAGAAAACCCTGTAAACCAAGCGATCGGTTTACAGGGTTATATTTTATCTTGTCAGATTTCGGATCCACTTGTAGCGGTTAACTTTGATGACAGCGACGATGCATTTGAGAATCTGATCGCATTTCAGACAAGCAAAGACAACAGCAGGATGTGCGCCGAGATGTGACGCAATCAAAGCAGAGGGCAGTACCACGCAGAAGACATGAATCGTATCGTTTTTGAAGACAAACGACGTGTCGCCGCCCGCCTTGACAAGTCCCGACAGACACGGCATCTGATAGCAGGTACCGAGCATGGAGATTGCCATAACAACGAGGAACTGTGCCGCATACGCACGTGCCGCGTCGCTGACCGCAAAGAACGAAACAAACAGACCGCGGATACCGAGAATGAACGAACAGGTGAAGATACCGACACCGATGAAGAAGATCTGCGTCGTACGCGCATATTCCTTGACACGCTCCATATCGCCTGAGCCGACGGTTTTGCCTGTGATAACAGATACGGCGGATGCAAGACCGCGTACCCAGATATAGACAAGGTTATGCATATTTCCGGCAATGGAGGATGCGGAAATGACTTCCTTCGAGAAGTGACCGAGAATACCGGACTGTGTCACCGTATTGATCGCCCAGACGATCTCTCCAGCCATGATCGGCGCACCGTAGCGCAGGAAATCCCCCGCCAGAAGACGGTTGACACGTCCGAAGAAATCACGAAGACGCAGATTCATCTTTTTGTCAATCCAGCGTGCATAAACGATCGCCGCAGCACATTCGACAACACGGGAAATCAGGGTCGCAATCGCGGCACCGCGGATGCCCATAGCAGGAACGCCGAGCCAGCCGAAGATCAGGATGTAGTTCAGACTGATATTGACAACCAGTGCAATCAAAGAAATATTCATACCGACGCGCGCATTTTCCACCGAGCGCATCGCCGCAATGATGATCTGCGATACAGTATAGAACAGAAACGACCATGCAACAATCGTCAGATATACCGTTCCTTCAGCGATGACATCCGTATCGGGCGTCAATAATCCGATCAGCTGTGACGGGAAGATCAGTGCCGCCAGCATCGTGATCAGACCGAGCGCCAAGCCCGCACGCATACTCAGACAGACAATCTGCTTGATCGATGTCATATCGCGCTTGCCCCAGTATTGGGCGGCAAGGATACCGGTCGTCTGCACAACGCCGGTCATAAGAAGTTGGAGGAAGGTCTGAATCTGGTTGCCCATATAAACGCCGGAAACTGCGGCATCCCCAAGCTGGGATACCATCAGATTATCGGCAAAGCCAACGGCAAACGTGATCAGATTCTGCAGGGATATCGGCAGAGCCAGTGCCGCAAGTGTCCGATAAAAAGAACGGTCACGGGTCAGCCACACCTGCTTTTTTGCGGTTGTCATGTTCATATCCTTTCATTATTTACGAAGTACATACAGAACGGCGGCTGATTACACCATATACCGCAGTGCCCCCGGCAGGATCGAGATGTCAATCTCTTCTCCGGGCACAATTTCACCGTCCAGACACACAATCTTCATGCCGGAAATGCGAACGCGGCGGCAGCGAACATACCGCAGAACATCGGAAATCTGCGCCACCGGCTGTCCCAGTTCATCCACGTGCTTACCCACACGGTACAATCCGATCAGCGACATAATGCGGCTGCGCGGAATTTCATCGACCATAATCAGCTCTGCCGTACCGTCAGACAAATCGGCTGTCGGTGCGCCGCGGAAGCCTCCGCCGCAAAACTGACCGTTTGCAACTGCGCTGAGCAGGAAGCTGCCCGAGACGGTATGCTCTTTCCCGGATTCATCGGTATAACAAATGGTCAGCGGTGTTCCGAGCGGACGGAAAAAGACCTCGGCAATGGCACAGAAATACGCCATCGAACCGCGGATGAATGGTTTTTTCTTCCATGCTGACATTCGGTCGGCAACTGCACAGTCAAAGCCGATATTGATCATATTCAGCACATAACGGTCACCGCAGAACAGCAGATCCAGCCGCAGCTCCGTTCCCTTCGGCACATCGGCAAAGACCTTGACAAAGTCGTTGCCGGTTCCCGCAGGACACGCGGTCAGTATCGCATGCGCGGCGGCGTTCGCATCCATGATGCCGGAGACAGCTTCTCCGATCGTTCCGTCGCCGCCCCAGACATAGACGCGCACATCCTCGTCCAGTCCCGACAGCGTTTCGGCAAGATACCGTCTTGCGTCACCGACACCCGTTGTGATATACAGGATGGCATCGGGGGATGCCTGTTTTTTTGCCGCATCGAGTGCCATTCCGTGACCTGCGGCGGGATTGATGATATGATATTCCTTCATGGGAAATCCATCCGTTTCTATCGTATTTTCGTTTCGTGATACAAAAAGGTTCCCGCACCGTCTCACGGGTATCTGCCGTTTGTACGGAAGCGGGAACCATAAACCCACAACACTTGTTATGCGGGATCGGGATCAGCTTTTTCTCCTGTGATCCGCTCATGCGCCATTGCCAGAATTCTGCGGTCATTGTCGTAGGAAAGCAATGCTTTTGCCTCTTCAAACGGCACCAGCCAATCGCCGAAAATCTCATTTTCCATCGTCGTTACCGCATCGCCGAACGGAAACTGTGCCATGGAATAGACCGCGCGCTTATGCACAACGCCCCACAGCACATAGTTGTATTCCTCGCGGAAGGAAAGATCCGGCGTAACACACAGAGAAGTCTCCTCGCGGATTTCTCTTGTCATCGTCGCACATTCATCCTCACCGTATTCGACATGCCCTTTCGGAAAACCGATATGACCCGAGCGGTTGCGGATGAGCAAATACAGCGGCTTGCCCTCGTTGACCGTATAGACAACTGCCCCGCAGGACTTTTCATACATACAGTACAGTCTGTATCTGCCGCGCCGCTCCGCAAATGCAATCGCATGACGAATCTCCGGCTCATACAGTTCCACACCCTCCGGAACAACGATCAGTCTGTCATAGTTGTACTGCGGTGTCGGCGCACCGTCTTCCGGCGGCGTGATACGGACATTGCGGTGAACCACAGCGATGATTTTTCCGCGGAATGTTTCCAGCGGCTCCTCAACACCGAGAATGTACACATATTTGGGCGGCAGAGCCTCGACATCAAAGCCGCGTCCGCTCATTTTCTGCGCGGGATACAACGATGACAGATCGGTCACAATATAACCGCAGTTGACAGGATAACGCTTACGGCGCTTTGCAGACTGTGCACCATAGCTTTGATTTCCCTTTCCCTGCGGATAGCTTCCGAGCGGGCGGTTGACCACGACGTCGACCACATGGCCGAACAGAGAGGCATACTGCCCGTAACGGCTTCTGATCTCTTCCATCGTGTACATACCCCCTTTTACAATCAAATCATATTCTGTATTATATTATAGCACAAAGTGATTTGTGTATCAAGTCTTTTTTTGGTGTTTTTTCAATAGAAGTATCATTTTTTCGGAGATTTTTTTCAGATAACAGAAAAATCGAAATCCCCTATTGCAATTCCTGCCAAATTGCGATATAATAGTATCGATTTTTGACCGCAAAGGAGATCCCCCGTGAAGCTCACAGACAAACATACCCTCTACGCAAGCTACCTCGGCTACATCACGCAAGCCATCATCAACAATCTTCCGCCGCTTCTGTTCGTTACGTTTCAGAATCAGTTTGACATTCCGCTGTCCAAAATCAGCGCGCTGATCACGATGAACTTTGTCATTCAGATCATCGTTGACTTAATCGGAGCGAAATATATCGACAAAATCGGCTACCGTCCGTCCATTGTCGCGGCGCACGTGTTTGCCGTACTCGGTCTGGTATCGCTCGGCACACTTCCCTACCTCATGGACCCGTTTATCGGTATCGTCATCGCCATGTTCCTCAATGCCATCGGCGGCGGTCTGACCGAGGTTCTGATCTCCCCGATCGTCGAATCACTCCCGGGTGATGAAAAAGCCGCAGCAATGAGCGTGCTCCACTCGTTCTACTGTTGGGGTCACATGGCAGTTGTCATTCTGTCCACCGTCTATTTTGTTGCTATTGGCACGGAACACTGGCAGTTTCTGCCGTTTCTCTGGGCACTTCTGCCGCTTGGCAATGCATTTTTATATGCCAAAGTTCCAATGCATGTGCTTGTCGCGGAAGAAGACAAAATACCGCTTTCCAAGCTGTTCTCGGCAAAGATTTTCTGGCTGCTGTTCTTCTTGATGCTGTGCGCAGGTGCTTCGGAGCAGGCAATGAGCCAGTGGTCGTCCTACTTTGCGGAAAAGGGGCTCGGCGTTTCCAAAACGCTCGGTGACCTGCTCGGTCCGTGTGCCTTTGCGCTGCTGATGGGTCTGTCGCGTCTGATCTACGGCAAGCTCGGCTCGCGCATGAATGTACAGAGATTTATCGTCTTCTCGGCATTCCTTTGTGTTGCGGCATATCTGCTGACGGTCTTTGCACCGCACCCCATTCTGTCCCTGATCGGATGCGGCATCTGCGGCTTCTCCGTCGGTATCTTCTGGCCGGGTGTCTTCACGACAGCGGCAGCGACCTATCCTGCGGGCGGCACGGCGATGTTTGCGCTGTTGGCACTGGCAGGGGATGTCGGATGCGGCGGCGGTCCGGGTCTGGTCGGTGTCATTTCCAATGCCGCAAAAGAAGGTATGGAAACCATCAAGGCGATCATTCCCGCAGGTGCGGAAACGGAACTCAAGGTCGGTATGCTGTTTGCAATCCTGTTCCCGATCGGCATGATCGCAGGTATGGCACTGCTAAAGAAAATGACGAAAAACAACTGATAAATTAAGGTGTCCGTAAGTGCTGAACATAGAGCATTTACGGACACTTTAACCTTATATAATCAAATCACACTGAACTTAACCAAATACGAGAATCACCAAATTTTTTGTGTTAACAGATCGATTGGTTTTTCCGAATTTATGTATATCTTCCCGAATACTTTCACCATAATAAATATCATTTATGATATTATAATCAGTAATTGCTGTATATTCTCCAGCCGAATACACATCAGTAAACTCAACATGTACATATCCAAAGCGTACATAGCCCGTTATTGTCCCTATTGCATATGTATCTTTATTGATATCTATTCTCACAGGAGAACCTATATACAGTTCGTTTCCATAATAATCTTTCCCACAACATGCTTCAGTATACTCCTTATTGTTGAGATCGAAATAATTCTGATAAACATTTTTGTGAATCTCATTATAATTCTCATATAGGTTTTCCGACTGGTAATTTATTTTTCCGATAAGTGATTTTATATTGTAATCATCATACTCCTTATATTCCACAACATAATAATCATCATATATGGTAATATTTATAGGATAATATGTCCTCTCTTTCTTCCACAAAAGATATTGCTCTTTAAGTTCGAGTGTTTTTATTGTATGCACAAGATTATCATCCATATCATATATTCTCAATCCGTCTTTATCATAAAAAGCATAACATGATATCGATTCAAGAATATCCATATCATCACCATCAATACAAAATGGTTCATGTATTCTATTCCCATGATAATCATATATAGAATAAAAGTGTCGTGTTATCGAACCTGTCTGATTTTCCTGTTTAATAATAATATATTTTTCGCCAAGCTCATATGAAATTATATCTTTATCAGACATATTCAATATTTTCTGTCCATACATATTATGAAAAATCAAATCATTATAATAATAACTATTATGATGTTTGCTCTCTGATACACATATGTACATTTTCAAATCATCAATATATTTTATAGAATTCGAATATATGCATCCACTAAAATCATTCGCATTTTTTTCAATCATCTCAGGAATCGAAGATATAGACGATATAAGAGAATAACTACCGTCACGATATATATTGAAGAAATCTATAGAATCATAATTATTATAATATACAACACAACTGTCGCCAATAAAATCTCTGATACCATGCATACTACAGGTTTCATTTATTACTTGACAATCATGAAATTCTCCATTAACAATATCATTGTAATCTAATTCCGTTCCGGATGTCGAATGAATGATTGGCCAAGTGAATATTTCCCCGGAATACATATCAATTAAGTAATCAGTAATAATATTTCCCGAATCATCATATTCCGATCCCGCATAATACATTCCATCGCCCAGATCATCATATCCTGCAATCTCATTATTTGTGGGTTCTCTTATCCAATCGGTCAACTGTTCTCCCTCAAACGTCATTAAAGCATATTCATGTCCGCTGTACTCCAAACTGTAGACTTCTCTTTTTGCGACAATTGTTTGTCTATCATAATTTATATCAATTACTGCTATGTTATCCAAATCAATGTTTTGCAGAACATCCTCACCCATATTATCAAGAAAATGGACATCAGTATTCCAATTGCTATCGATATTTGTGTAATAAAGATAGCCGTTATCCATAGACAAATCGCTGTATAAAGACGACGCAGAACAAATATCTTTTTCTTTTTTCAGGTCATAGTACTGTACAACATCAGAATCTTTCGTTGTTACTAATGCTCTATCATTGGCAATATACCATACAGTTTTAACGTTCTCACGGTCAAGCACATCTAAATCATCAAATTCGGGCGGTGAATATGATTGATTGTTTTCCCGAGGAGGGTTTGTTTCCTCAATATCACTATTTGTGACTTTAGCAGTATCCGATGGCTTCACAGCTCCTGTCGGCTCTTTTTCTTCAGTCTCTCTCTGCGTGTCATTTGGTAAATCTGTTGTATCGTTCAACAATATATCATCTATTACTTTTTCAGTTTCAGATTCAACCATCATAACATCTTCATTCGTTGTATTATCATACGATGAAGAGGTATTTTCAGTATTAACTGTTTGGGTGACATATTCATCCGATCCAAGAAAGAACATACCTACACCAGCCATTAACAGCCATAAACATGAAACACATGCAAATATTCGCGG
The DNA here is from genome assembly GCA_017558715.1 of Clostridia bacterium. Classification (GTDB taxonomy): domain Bacteria; phylum Bacillota; class Clostridia; order Oscillospirales; family CAG-272; genus RGIG3925. Next base: position 8,893 of record JAFYTT010000281.1, read on the forward strand.
AATTATTTTCAGTCTATACTCTTCTTGTGAAATACTAATCATCAGTCGTATAACAAGCCATATACAACTAATAATAAAGAATGTTTTGCTTTCCCAAAACATAGAAAGAAACAAAATTAAACAAATAAACCGCCATGTAAATACAAATGGTACTTTACGTTTTGTTTTCTTCTTATTATCTATTTCATTTTCATTTACATACATCGATTCGTTTTTTTGCGTTTCATTATTAGGCTCGTTTTCATGAACAGCACCTTGCGTGGAATTCTCGCTTTTAGATTCTGTTTTCTGGGTTTTATGCAATAATTGATCATATTCAGCTCTTTTTCGGGGATCTGAAAGTATCTCATATGCATTATTTAGGATTATCATCTGCTGTTCAGCAAATTTCTTATCCCCATCATAAATATCTGGATGATACTTTTTGGCTAACGTTTTGTACGCAGTTTGAATTTCATCAGCACTTGCCGACATAGGAACATTGAGCAATTCATAGAGTGTCATGTTGATTTTCCTTTCGCAAACAAAAAAGTGCGCAGCAGTAACTGCGCACCGAAAAACGCAGCTTGCTGTTGCGACACAGTTGTTCATAACCATTTTCACAAAAAAAGGCACGACAAATAAAGCATACGTTTTTACCGAAGCTAAACGTGCGCTGTTTTTGTGAAATATTCAACTGTGTCGCAATATTATTATAACACGCCTCGTAAGATTTGTAAAGGAATTTCAGAAATGTTTTCCCCCAAAAGCCTTGCATTATACACAAATTTCTGTTATAATAGGATAAAGATCATATCAAAGTCAGAGAGGAGCAGTACGTCATGCATTTATTGGAATCGGGCGAAATGTACATTGAAACCATCCATGTTCTTTCAAAGAAGGGCGGCGTTGTCCGTTCTGTGGATGTCAGCGAGCACATGGGCGTTTCCAAGCCGAGCGTCAGCCGTGCCATCGGACTGCTCAAGGAAGGCGGCTACGTTACCATGGCGCGTGACGGTGCGCTGACTCTGACCGAAGCCGGTGTGGAGGTCGCAAACAAGATCTACGAACGCCACCGTGTCATCACCGCACTTCTGTGTGCACTCGGTGTCGATCCTGCCATCGCCGCCGACGATGCCTGCCGTATCGAGCACCACATCAGCGATGAATCGTTTGAAGCAATCAAGCGTCATTCCGAGCAGTTTGTTTCTGTTCTGAAGCAGTAATCTCCCAGATAAATACAGACAGCACCGACGGAGAACCATCTCCCATCGGTGCTGTTTTCATTTATGCTTTTTCGAGCGGAATACAGACAATGAACGTCGTATCTTCAAAGGCATACGGCGAGGGTGCGCGTCCTGATGCACAGAACAGATGCGTTGGGTTGCCGTTTTCATCAAACAACAGCGACGGACGCTCAAGATTACCCTGCGTTGTTGTACTGCCATCCTCCCATGTAACCGTGCGGGAATAGACCTTCGGGTCGGGTGCAATTGTAAAATCCATGCAGTCCTGACTTTCGGCATAGAAGCCCGCGCCCCATTCCCCGGTAATGCCGAACGACCCGTTTTTGACATCATCCTTGGCAATCAGACAAAAGACACCGCGCGCCGCATCGTACCAGACAAACGGATCCTCCATGTGATAATCGGAATTCTCAAACTGCAGAATCGGCTGATCGGACAACCGCTCAAACGGTCCTTCGGGCGTGGGTGCATGTGTAATGCCGAGCTTCAGCGGAAGTGCCGCACCCGCACGTGACTTATAGATCATATAGGTCTCTCCGCTCGGCAGGATCGCAACGGACGGATTGGTCGTGCAGGTGCAGTCCCAATGCTCCGCACCGCGCGGCTCCAGAAGCGGTGTATCGCGGCGTACATACGGTCCGTCGATGTGATCGGCAACAGCAAGACCGATGCGCTTGCGGTTCCATGTTTCCAGCGCATGGTCAGGATTCATCCTGCCTTCCTCGCAAGGCATATCCGCAGGATACGTCGTGCCCATATAGTAAAGGTAATATTTACCGCCAAAGGCTTTGATACAGGTATTATGCGTGTTCATGCCGTCAAAGTATTCCCGTCCGCGGCGCGGCAGAACAACGGATACAAATTCGTAGGGACCCTCAGGGGTATCGGATACCGCATGTACGATCTCCGAATTGAGCAGCCAGTTCCAGCCAAAGCCGTACTGTTTCGGCCAGCGCGAGGAAAACATATGGTATTTTCCCTCGGCGTAAATGACCGAGCAGTCCCAGATATAATAATCCTCCATGGCAAACGCAATCCGCGCTTTTCCGGGAGTATAAGGAAAATTCTGTGTCATATACATCCTCCCAAAAGATCAGATTTCCAGACGATCACATTCCGTCAGCGCATCATCAAGACGAACGGTCTTGACCTCATAGCGACCGAAATGCAATGCAAGCGTGTTTTCGCCGACCGTCAGCGTACAGTCTTTTTCTTCTCCGCAGTTGTTGAAGAGACGCAGCAGGTACGCATCGGTGCCATACTGTTTTTTCATCGTAATCAGCACGATATCGCGGTCGGAGAGAACAGGTATGACAGGTTCTGCCGGTGCATTCTCCGTCAATCCCGCTTCTGCCGGGAAGACGTTGCATGCATACGGCGGGATGTTGAACTCCCAAGCAAGCCGTTCCAGTGCCGATTCCTCTGCGCAGTCCAAGCGGAAGAAGAAATCACGTTCACCCATATCGATCTTTTTCACAAACTGATCAGAGGGAATGATCGGACGGTCGTTGATCGGATGCGCGCAGTAGGAAGCACCGCGGATCAGTGACATCGACAAAACGCCGTTTTCATAAGAAGAACCGTAAGTTCCGCGGTTGAAAAGGACTGTTGCCGTACCCGCATCACCGCGCAGTCCGACAAAGCGCTGTGCGACATTTTCCCGTCCGTCACGGTAGAGCACTTCCGTGCCAAAGGCAGTCTGTCCGATGACATCACCATTGTCTGTCAGCGGGAATGCCAGCTTAACCATACGGTCAGCATCTCCCATAAAGACATCGGCACGAATATCAATCGCGGAACGGGTCTTGTAGAGTGTATATTCCATACGAACCCACGTATTTTCATGACGGAAGAAGCATTCCGCTGTCGTGCAGACACTGCCGTCCTCGGTGACTTGAATCGGCATCATACCGACAAACGGACCTTCCTTGATCGGCTCGCCATCGGTTTCGATCAGGGCAAACGGTTCGGGATCGCGTCCCATGCCCGACAGCTGGAACCATCCCATACCCCATGGGTCGGGATTGTCGCGGTACGATACGGGCATTGCCGCGCCGCGCAGACCGAGATATACCGCATCGGAAATCCGTTCTTTTCCGTTCAATACATACGAACGAAGCAAACCTGTTTTGCCGTCGATTTCAACGTGCTTTGTGACAGGCTTACCGTCTTCCTCAAATGCCGCATCAAAAATGAGATCGCCGCCGCGTGCAAGCGGAAGCTTTTCTGTTTTCGGGCCAAAGTCGACATAAACAGAGAAGCGTGTGATGTCCATTGCTTTGAGCGGTGCGCGGAAGACAAAACGCTTGCGCCAGTCAAGATTCAAATTCGACTCCTCTTTGATAACCTGTGCGTCAATAACAGTACCGTTTTCATCGATGACACGCATTTTGGACACCGTTTCGTCCGACCAGTTCTGATCGGCGAGCATCATTTCACACGTAATTTCGGTTTCCCACAGATAAGGATTCGGATTGAAAACGAGAATCGGGAATTCGCCTTCTGCCGCTCTCGGCTGTGCACCGGTCAGTGCAAAATACGCCCGTGCGCGCAGACGGCTGCAAAGAAGCAAACCGTGATCGAGCAGCTGCAGTCCGTTTTCTTCACCGGCTCTGACAGAAGAACCGGGCAGAATGTCATGAAATTCGGAATTGAGCAGATCTTCTGTGACTTCGTCCAGCTCTTTTTCGGGATATTCGATCAAACCGCGCAATGCCGCCGCAGAGCAAAGCTTTTCCGCAGTATACAGCGCATTTTCCAGTGCCGCATGCTTTTGCTTGATCTGTACCATGGAAGTGTAACAGCCGGGCATAACGGTACGGAGTGCACCGCGGTGAATGATTTCGGGATTGATCTTTGCAAAGAAGTGCTCCGGGGTCGAGTGGATAATCTCCATCGATTCGCCCATTTCCTGTTTCAGCGCCTCGATATCGGCAAGGTCTTTTCTCGACGGACCGCCGCCGTGGTTGCCGACACCCCAGAGGACACAGACCGTATCCTCTTCCTGCGACTGTGCGCGTCCGCGAATCGCTTCTGCTGCATGGCCGAGCGGAGAATTATAACCGTGATTGGATGCAAACACCTTGATACGGGAACCGTCAACACCTTCCCAGACAAACTGTCTCGCGGGAATCGGGTCATTGCCGGGACGGGAGAGAATCAGGCTGTCCTGACCGCACTTGGACAGAATCTGCGGGAGTCCCGAGGAATGACCGAATGCGTCAAAGTTGATCGCCGTGGTCGGTTCCGCACCGAACTTTTCGGAAAAATAACGGCGTCCGACGAGAATCTGACGGACAAAGCTCTCACCTGCGGGCATATTGCAGTCGGGCTGCAGATACCATCCGCCAATGATGTGCCATTTGCCTTCGCGGATCAGTTTTTTGATCTTTGCAAACAGCGCAGGCGCATATTCCTCAATATATTTATATAGGGTAACTTCATTATGGCAGAAAATATAGTCAAATTCATCGGCAAGATCAGCCGCCGCACGGAATGTCGACAGTGCTGCCGCCGCACCTTCTTCCCATTCCCATTGCCAGATGGGATCAAGGTGGGCATTACAAATCAAATGGACTTCTTTCATGATGTCTTTCCTTTCAAAGTTTTGTTTTCATTTTTATTTCTCCCCCAACAGTTCCATCACACACGTCCTTGCCATTAAAATTCCGGCAGCAGGCGGCACAAAAGCAGTGCTTGCGGGAATGGCACGTCTGCCCGGTGACGGTTCTTCGTCTGCAGCTTCCGGTGTGAGCGGAATTTCATCCGACCATACAACACGGTAATGCGAAAAACCGCGCTTCCGACATTCGGTACGCATGACACGAGCCAACGGACAGACAGA
>JAFYTT010000282.1 GCA_017558715.1 Clostridia bacterium
TCTTCTTGACCATCTGACCGCCCACGGAACCTGCCTGCTTGGAGGTGAGATCGCCGTTGTAGCCCTGCTTGAGGTTGACACCAACCTCATTTGCTGCTTCCATCTTAAACTGGTTCAGAGCTTCCTTTGCTTCGGGTACGAGTGCCTTATTGGACTTGGACATGATTTTTTCTCCTTCATTCAAAAAAACTGTAATCCCGGAATGAGTACATCCGGGATCGTTTATCCGCGGCGGCTCATATCCGTTTGGAATCCGTTTCTTTGGGATTCCGTCGTTAGTATGAACGCGGTTCTTGTCGGTTATGAATGAGAATTTCTGACAATAAAAACAGATGTGGGCAAAATTGCAGAAAAAGTGATCAGGATATTGACAAAATCCGTCGCTCGTTTTATAATAATATTCGATATGATTGTTTATTTTATGAATGAGGTTTTGTTACATGTCAATATTCAAACATAAAACCTTGCTGATTACAGGAGGAACCGGATCTTTCGGAAATGCAGTACTGAATCGTTTCCTTTGTACCGATATTGAAGAAATCCGGATCTTTTCCCGTGATGAGAAAAAGCAGGATGATATGCGTCATACGTTTCAAATGCGGATGCCGGAAGCAGCGGAAAAAATAAAATTTTTTATTGGCGATGTCCGTGATATCGATTCTGTTCGATGTGCAATGTATGGTGTGGATGCTGTTTTTCATGCGGCGGCACTTAAGCAGGTTCCTTCATGCGAGTTTTTTCCGATGGAAGCAATCAAAACCAATGTCATAGGAACAGAAAATGTTCTGAAAGCGGCGATCGATGCCGGCGTTAGAAATGTGGTCTGTCTGTCAACGGACAAGGCAGCGTATCCTGTCAATGCCATGGGGATATCCAAGGCAATGATGGAAAAGGTTGCTGTGGCTAAATCCCGCACGGTTCCATCTTCCAAAATTAAAATTTGCTGTACCAGATACGGCAATGTCATGTGCTCACGCGGATCGGTTGTTCCGCTGTGGATTGATCAGATTCGATCGGGAAATCCGCTGACGGTGACAAACGGCGATATGACACGGTTTGTGATGTCTCTGGATGAAGCGGTGGAGCTGGTGCTGTTTGCGTTTGAACACGGTGAGAGCGGCGATATACTGGTGCAGAAAGCGCCTGCCTGTACCATTCGTACCCAGGCGGAAGCCGTTTGCAGGCTGTTTGGCATCAGTACAGATCGTGTTTTGGAGATTGGTATCCGACATGGCGAAAAGATGTATGAAACCCTTATGACCAACCTTGAACGTGCGTGTGCTGTGGATATGGGGAATTTCTATCGGATCCCTTGTGACTTGCGTGGTCTCAATTATGATCGGAAAGTGCAGGATGCTTTTTCTCATGTGGCGGATTCTGATTTCAACTCCAACAATACATACCAATTAACGGTTGAGGAATGTATGGAAAAGCTTGCATCGATTCCATATATACAGAATATCCTTGCGAAAATGAAATAAGTGAAAGGAAGGCTTTCCGATAACGAAAGTCCCAGGTAATTAACAATGAAACTTTTATGTCTTGGTACCGGCGCTGCAGACTGGGATCCGCGTCTGGCGTCTGCCGATCCGTCGTTCCGCCGTCTGACCTCGGCGCTCATCAACCGTGAGCTGATGATCGACTGCGGACCATGTGTACATGAATTTGCCGAAACCTTCGGGTATGAAGAACTGTACCGCGATGTGACGGAGATCATCGTGACACATTCGCACGGGGACCACTTCAATGCTGATGCTGTTGCGCGTGTTGCAAAAGAAGCGGCGTCGCCCGTTACCGTATATGGTGACCCTGTCATCGGAACACTTCTTCCGCTGTCAGAGAAGCTGCGGTTTGTTCCGCTTACCCTGTTTGTTCCGACGGCAGTGGGCAAATATACGGTGACCGCACTTCCTGCCAACCATTCGACGGCATATCCCGAAGAGCAGCCCTTGCACTATGTCATAGTGGATGCAGAGGAGAAAACCATGTTCTGGGGCTGTGACGGCGCATGGCTTTTCAACCAGACCTATCATCATATCAGGAAGCTCAAGTTTGATGCGATGGTGTTTGACTGTACCGTCGGCGATCTTGAAAATGATTTCCGCAGTTTTGAACATAACAACATCCGCATGATCGACGAGCTGCTCAAGTCTCTGATCGGCTGGCACCATATCCTGAAGGAGGACGGTCAGGTGTATGCCAATCACATGGCGCGCACACTGCATACCGATCATGCGACGCTGAAGGCTCGTCTTGCACCGCTCGGTGTCATCCCGATGCACGACAACATGGAGATCACCGTCTGATCGGTATCTGACGGATTCTCCCACCAATGTATAAAATGAAAAACCGCACCGTATACTGGCATAAAAGGAATTACATTTGCCGGGAGGTGCGGTTTTGTCATTGCAGATGGGTGTGGAGCCGTCGATATGTGGGACATGGGTACGGCGCGGTATCGGATGGCTGTTGGCGGGTGGGGTAGGTCTTGCGCTCATTGCGGTTGTATGGAAGCCGTGTCTGCCGTTTGCAGCGGCGTTTTTGTTTTCCGCTGTTATACAAAAGCCCTATCGGCGGATCGTAACGTGGCTCGGTCACCATCGGCACGGAAAATACCGGAAGGCAGCAGCCGTGGGATGGCGGGACACCGCGGCAAATTATACTGCGGCAATCCTTTTGATTCTCGGCTGTGTGTTGGTCGGCGGTATGGCGGTCTGGGGATTTTTTTATTTGCTGCTGTCGGAGATCGGACAGCTGTTTTCGTGGATTGGAGAAAACGGGGAGATCATCTCGGGCTGGGTCGGCAGAATGATGGACAGCGCCTTTCGACTCATCGACAGACTGCCGCTTCCCAAGGACATGATCGGACAGGAGCTGCATGCATCTGTGATCGCATCGGTCGTTCATGCGCTTCCCGATATGCTCGGCGGACTTCTGACCGCGGTATCCGCAAAAGCGTCGTCGGCGGTAACGGCAATCATTGCCGCACTTCCGCGGTTCTTTTTGTTTTTTGCGGTGTTTCTGATCGCATCCGTCTATATGACCGTTTCCTATGGTGGGGTCCGAGAGTATCTGCAAAGATGTCTGCCGCAGAAGTGGCGCGGTACGGTATCACGCATCCGTGCGGCATTCGGCGGTACGGTGCTGTCGGTTTTGCGCGCATATCTGATTTTGTCCTCGATCACGTTTCTGCTGTTGTTCATCGGACTGCTTCTGCTCGGTGTGGAGCACGGATTCGGGGCGGCAATTGTCGGGACGCTGATCGACATTCTGCCGGTGTTCGGCGTCGGAACACTGCTCATTCCGTGGGCAATTGTTTCGTTTCTTGTCGGACGGGCAGGGCGGGGTGTCGGGCTGGTTGTTTTGTATCTTGTCATCTGTTTTGTCAGGCAGGCATTGGAACCCCGCCTGATCGGGAAAACCGCGGGGGTACATCCGTTGGCGGTACTGTTTGCGTTGTATGCGGGCGGAATACTGTTCGGGCTTGCGGGTATGATCGTATCGCCGTTTTTGCTGACGGTCATCTGGCGGGGATACCGTATGATCGGGAGGGATCATCATGCATAACCGCAGCAGAGTATCCGAGTGGCACACCCGATCGAAGGTGCTATGTTTTCTCGGTATGCTGTGTCTGCTGCCGACAATCCTGCCGCTTCGGCTGACCCTGATCTTTCTGTTGTCTTCCGCGCTGCATGAATGTGGACACTTCGCTGTTATGCGTCTGCTCGGGATTCCCGTTCGCGGCTTTCACTCGGCGTTCGGCGGTGCTGTGATACAGGGGGATTTGCAGACCGTGTCCTATCGTGGCGAGTTTCTCCTGGCAGCGGCAGGTCCGGCTGTCAATCTCCTGCTGGCATTGGTGTTCTCCGGGCAGACAGGAGGATGCTGCAGAGAAATATACCTTCTGAATCTCATGCTTGCCGTCTATAATCTTCTGCCGCTGGAGAGAAACGACGGTGCGGTTCTGCTTTTAGCGGCGGCAGAGCAGTACGGATACGGAGAGCAGATGCGGCGGGGACTGTCATGGATTTCACAGCTTTTGCTGTCATTGCTTCTGATGATGGGTGCATGGATTTTCTGGTATGGGGCATTATCGGATACGGACGGCAGTTCCGTCGGATACGGCGCACTGTTTTTCTGTATGCTTCTTCGATATATCAAAAGAAACGGACTGTTGTAAGATGTTTTGTGTCTTACAGCAGTCCGTTATGTAATTATATAAGATGATTAAAATGCAATCGCTTCGATTTCTTCCGCAAGCTCGTCCGTCACCGGCAGAGTACCGTCGGCAACTTCATAGATTTCGGAATGTGCACGCACGATACCGTCAATGAATTCGGAATACGGATGCGAGCAGACGTCGAGCGCACCGATCTGGTAGTTTTCGCCGTCAAAGCGTCCGAGATACGCCTGATCGTACAGAATGAAGTAGTGTGCGCCCAGACACATCGGATGCGATGCCGCGCGGTGCATGTAACGGCGGTATGCCTTGCCGCGTTCCTTTTGAGAGGATACGCCGCGCAGTCCCGTTGCGTCCATTCCGCGGTCGAGCGCGCCGAAGTGGAACTCACCGATCATGACGGGCTTGTTCGTCAGAGAAGAGAAGTCCTCGATCATCGGGAGCGGATCGAGATTATAGCAGTTGAACGAGAAGATGTCTGTGTATTCACAGCCGCATGCAAGAATCGGGGAGGACAGCCATGCATAGCGGATGCCGAGGTTCAGATGGTGCGGGTCAACGCGCCGTGCTGCCTCGGACGGGATGCGGATGTAGCGGCGAAGCATTTCACGGCAGGCGGGAATCATGTCATCCAGCGCCTGCTGTCCGATGTCGGCAGCCTCAAACGGGGTGTAAAGATCGTCAAACGATGCAAAGGAGGAGCCCCATGCAGTGTTGAGTGCATCGATATCGGTATACTGTGCCTTGAGTTCACCGACAATGTAGTCCTTTGTCGCAAGGTGGTCGGGATGTGCCATGGCGACAGCGGCAATATTGATGTTGTTGACAAACGCCCACTCGGGTTCGTTGGAGAGGAAGTAGCCGAGCAGATACGGGTCATCGCGTGTTTTGTCAAGGAAGTGCGCCCACTTGTCGGCGGACTGTTCAAATTCCTGAGAGAAGACATCGGGGAAGTCGCGGAAGATCATCGTTTCCGTTTTCGGATAGCCCCAGCCGATGATGACATACGGCAGCTTTTCTCGCTGATAGAAGCGAGGATCGCTCCAGCAGGCGACCGTGTTGCAGCCCCAGCTGACCAGTCGGCGGCGGATCATGTCTGCCCAGATGCCGTAATAATCCTCGCCGAAGGCAAGATACGCGTTGTGCACGAAATAGTTGAAGTTTTCGGTCTTCTGTCCGTGCCAGCTGCCCTCGGACCAGCCGATCTCACCCTTGGGAGGAAGATCCTCGCAGAGTTTGGTAATGCCGGTCAGATTGCACTGATCACCGAGTCCGACACAGTCAAAGCCGGCCGAGAAGAACGCGTAACCTTCGGGGTCACACATCCACCATCTGCGTCCGTCGTGATGCAGGGAGAAATAGCCTGTACCGTCACAGAGTTTTTTCTTTGTCCAGCCGCCCCAGGCACTGCGATCGGGCAGCGGCTTTTCAGTCGTGTCGGCAGCCTCGGCACGGAGCGCGGTGATCATGTCTTCTACGCTGTGGGACTTGCCTTCCCAGTCCGAGCACTTCTTCTGACCGAGCGCATCGACCATCAGCTTATCTTCCAGCGGATAGTCGGGTTCGTGGTCGAGGATGCAGACGTTTTCGATCTTCAGCGTCAGATCGAGCGGTGTTTTGTCAACGGCAAAGGCGAATTTCGTCAGACGGTCGAGATGGACGGGCTTGCCTCCGACGACGGTCTTGAGCTTGCCGGGTGTTCTCGGCATAAAGACAGTATTTGCCGCAAGTGCGGAGAAGGGAAGGGCGATGCGGGTCTTCAGATTCGGCAGAAGACCCATTTTGATGCGCATGTCAGCACCACCCTCGCGACCGGATTCCCAGAATTCCCAGCAGACACCAGCCGCACGGTCACCGAGTACCGTGATGTCCATGCAGAGATAATCATTGGGGGAGATTGGCTCGCCGCAGAACGTACCGATTGCAAAATCGGCGTAAACGGAGGAGTAGCCGCCTTTGGGGAACAGATACAGGTCATCGCCGAGCGATTTTGATTCCCAGCGGGAAAATGTTTCGAGTTGGAATTGCTTCATGGTTCTGTTTCCTTTCGTATCGTTTGTTTATGAGATCAGAATACGGCAAATACCTGCCGCGGGAATCGTCAGCGTCAGCGTACCGTTGTTCAGTGCACGGACAGCGGGATTTTCGGGAACAACATTGTCGGGCAGCTCAAACGTGTTGTGTGCGTGCGGATCGGCATGAAGCATTGTGATTTCGGCGGACGTGCCGAGGTCCTTTGCAAAAGCGGAGAGCTCGATTTCCGCATCCCGGTCATAGGAGGTATTGGCAACCGTGACGCAGACAACGCCGTCTCGCTCCGATGCGGAAACGGAGAGGGATTTAACGGTGACCGCCGTTTCAATCTGTGTACTGCCCTGATGCTCCTTGTAAAGATCGTAGACATGGTAGGTCGGTGTGACGATCGCATGCTCGCCGCCGGCAAGGAAGAGACAGTGCAGATTGTTGCAAAGCTGGGCGACATTTGCCATGACAATACGGTCGCAGTGGTTGTTGAAAATATTGAGTGTGAGAGCGGTAATGATGGCATCGCGCATTGTCGACTGCTGTTCAAACAGGTTGTACCCCTTGGACGGACCCGATCCGCCCGGATGCCAGCATCCCCATTCGTCGACGAGGATCTTGATTTTGCGCTCGGGATCGTGTGTCAGCATGGCAGCATCGTGGCGGTGAATCAGCTCGTCCATCTTCGACGCTTTGTCGATCAGCGTATACCATTCTTCTTCGGTGAAGTTGACGGGATCGCCCGCGCCGCCGCAGTAATAGTGGAATGCAAGACCCCAGATCGGGCATCTGTGTGCAAATTCGCGCATAAATCGGTCGGTCCAGTCGATGTTCCAGCTGTCCGCACCGCAGGCAATGTACTTTGCGCCATTAACATTGACAGAAGAGCAGATCGTTGCATATCGGATGTACTCTCTTGCATACTGCTCGGGTGTCATGTTGCCGCCGCCGCCCCAGTTCTCGTTGCCGATGCCGAAATATTGGACATCAAAGGGCGCTGCATGTCCGTTTTCCGCGCGTTCTGCGGCGAGCGTTGTCGTGTTCTCGGGCATGTTCAGATATTCCATGAAATTGCGCATGTCCATCGGGGTTTGTGCGGTGATGTTTGCAGCAACATACGGTTTTGCACCGACCATTTCGCAGAAGTCCATAAATTCGTGCGTACCGACTGCGTTGGATTCGACGCGGTGGTCATAGTTGTACCACCAGCCACAGGTCGCAGGACGCTTGTCACGCGGTCCGATGCCGTCGCGCCAGTTATAAGTCTCGGCAAAACAGCCGCCCGGCCAGCGCAGAACAGGCGGGTTGATCGCCTTGAATTTGTCGATGATGAATTTGCGGAAGCCATTGATGTTTTCAATATCGGAATCCTCACCGACCCACAGACCGTCGTAATAGACACCGCCGATGTGCTCGGCAAAATGACCGTAGATCTCGGGTGCGATCGTGCCGCGGCTCTCACAGCCGATCAGACAGATTTTTTCCATGGTGTCCGTTCCTTTCAAAAAATTATTTCAGGTTATGAACATTGACAAAAAAGTAAGGATCGCGCTTCATTGTTTCCACGCCGGTCTCCCAGACAGCGGCGGAGTCCATCAGCACGCAGTCAGCGTCCAGAAGCTTGCCGTGGACGATCTTGTCGCGCGGAATGATATCGACCATGCGGGAATACTTTTGCTCGTAGTCGACCTCATCGCGGTGGAAATGATATTTCAGATGGGTACGCTTGAAGGTATTGCCGTTTTCATCGGTGATTTCGTAAACGACGGGCAGGGTACGGTCCATGACATATTCCGGTTCGACCCATTCTTCCACGCCGTGCATGGTGGTGTTGCGGTCATAGGAGCAGCCGACGAACAGCAGCTTGCCGCCAACCTTGGGCAGAAGCGCAAACGGAGAGTTCGTACCGACGGGCGTTCTGTCGCGGTAGTGGTTTTCGGTTAAGAACTTCGCATGACGTCCCCAGACACAGCAGGAGTGCGTCGGATGCAGAGAACGGATAACATCCTCTACCTGTGTGCGGAAGTATTCTGTCAGATAGCCGACACACGTCGGTGTGGTTCTGACATCGAAGTGCGTCTGCTCGCGGTTGACATTGGCATAGGTCAGCGCGGGCAGGACAAGCGTGCCTTCCTCGCCGAGCAGGGAAAGGAACGCCTCAAAAAAGCCTTTCGCACCGTCTTCGATGCCGCCAAGAGACTTGTAGGAGGAGTGCATGAGGATGGTGTCACCCGGTTGGATGCCGAGCGCTTTCAGGTCGGATATCAGTTGTTCTTTTGTATGCATGAGTGTTCTCCTTTTCGGTTATATATAGTATAGATAAAGTTCAAATAGGATTGTCAGACGCGATCCTGTCCGTTCCATGAAAACGGGAGCGGAAGCCATGCGGAGAGAAGCCGTGCCGTGTTCTCCGACAGCGGCGCACAGAGGTCGGGCGGCATCATGCCGAAAAGCATCCGTGCGGCGGTCAATGCATCCAGTGTGTCATCGGCGGGAGCATCACAGCGGTAGGCGCGGGCAGAACCACCGTCCGCCTCCATGACAAGGGTTCCAAAGTCCGCAATGCCAAGCGATACGGAACCGGGTACAAGCGGTGTCATGCTTGCTTTGAGCGACAGCAGTGCATCGGCAAAACGGTCGGGTGACAGAATTTTACACTGCGTTGCGGGGACCGCCGAAAAGCTTTCGCAGATCATGCCGAGCTTACGGCAAAGTCCGATATCCCACGGGTAAAGCTCCGCGCGGATCTCGTATGCAGAACCCTGCAAGACCCATGCGCAAAGCATTTCGGTGTGAAGGTCTTCAGAGCACGCGCCGTGCTCGGCAACAGAGGATCCGTCGGGCGATGCGCAGAGATATCCGATGGGATTTCCGTCAAGCCGTGCCAGATACGGGCGATTCTTCCATGCACAGAGGGTGCGGTATAGATCGGTATCATCGCCGCGGCCGCACGCAATGGCAGATGTGTTGTACCATCGGCGGACAAGGGCAAGTGCTGCATGGTCGTCCTCGGAAACAGGCGAGAAAGTAATGCCTGTGCCGCCGGGATACGCTTCTTCTGCGTTGCGCTTGGAAAGGCGGATGTTGTAGTTGGTGCCGCACATCTCGTATCCGTAGTGTTCATAACGGGAGCGCAGTCCACCCAGACGGCTGACATCGATGTGTTCTCTTTCAAGAACTTCCATTGCCGCGTCCATGAGCAGCTTCATATATCCGCGTCCTCGGTATTCCTTCAATACTCCGATATTGCCGACGGTCGCAAACCGCAGTGTTTTTGTGCCGATTTGCACATCATACGGATAAATACCGACGGCACCTGCCATCACGCCGTCCTCAAATACAGCGATGTGGCGCGCCATGTGCTCGTCATCATCGACCCACATCTTCGGAAGTCCTTCTTCGAAATGACGGGTGTCTGCAGCGCCTGTAAATGCGGTATTGAGCAGGGCAGAGAGGGCAAACATTTCCCCACTATGAAGGGTGCGCAGTTCGATTTTCATACGGATTTCACCTTCTCTTTGGATTTGCTATCATTATATCATAGGCAGGCGCAAATGTCAATGCATGTTCGTTTTGTTTGAAATTTTCACTGTGCGGGCAGGAACACAGGCCGACAAACGCAAATAATTAGCAGAAAACGGATGAGAATGCTTGCGTTTACATATTATTAACATTTAATTCAAGGTTTCTTGTTGATTTTGGCGCGATTTTGCGTATAATTATATACAGATTAGCAGTCATGCATCAAGAGTGCTAATTCCACCACAGAACACGCAAACACCACAGCGCTCCAAAGGAGGTCGATGGGATGGATCACCGCTCGGAATTGAGTGATAGAAAAAAACAGATTCTGAAAGCGATTATCGATGTGCATATCCGCCTCGGTGAGCCTGTCGGATCGAAGTTTCTGACACAGAATGAGCAGATCGCCCTGTCGAGTGCTACCATCCGCAACGAAATGGCGGAGCTGGAGGAAATGGGGTATCTGGAACAGCCGCACACCTCGGCAGGACGCGTTCCTTCGAGAGCCGGCTACCGACTGTATGTCGATTCTCTCATGAACCGTTATCCCGTGACCGCACGCGAAACGGAAGAGCTCAACACGCTGATGCGGCAGAAGATCGATGCACTTGACAAAATGCTGGAGCAAGCCGGCAAGATGGTATCGCTTCTGACGGGCTACACCTCGCTGACGATGACGGCAGGCGGTGCGGGCGGCGTTGTCAGACGGTTTGACGCGGTGTGGCTTGACGATCACAGCTTCATTCTTGTCATGACAATGGACGGGGAAGCGGTACAGTCCAAAACCGTTCATACCGAACATCCCGTCACGCATGAGACGCTTGCAAAGCTGTGTATAACCCTTAACGACAGCATCACGGGTATCACACCGGAGCAGATCAATCTGCCGCGGATGATGGCGATGGAAGGTGCGATGGGTGCGGATGCACCGCTGATCGCTCCCGTCATCAAGAGTGTGTACGAGGTGATCGGATCGGCAGGATCGGGTGATCTTCGGTTTGAAGGTGTCAACAAGATGCTGCAGTATCCCGAGTTTTCCGATATCGATCGCATCCGTGAGATGTTCGATGTATTGGAGAACAAGGACGGAATCATGTCGGTCATGACAAAGGCGGAATCTGACCGTGTCAATGTTCTGATCGGCGGTGAAACAACGGTCAGAGAAATGGCAAACTCCACATTGGTCTTCCGCAATCTGACCGAAAACGGACGGGTCGTCGGTGCCATCGGTGTCATCGGTCCGTGCCGCATGGATTACTCCAAGGTTGTCACATTGCTCGAAGCGATGTCGGACCGTATGACCGGCATGCTCGACGGAGGACCGCCGGGGCTTGCTTCGGGACATCCCGATGACAAAGAAACAACGTAAATGACAGAGCGGACTTTCCGCGATGAGATAGAAAGGAAATGACATGAAGGATAAGGAAAAGAATAAGGCAGAGACAGTCGAAACGGAAACGGTGCAAGCCGAAGAAACGACTGTGGAAGCAGAAACTGCCGAAGAAGCTGCCATCGATCCCCTGCAGGCGGAGCTTGAAGCCTGCAAGGCGGAATTGGCTGCCGAAAAAGAAAAATATCTGCGCATGGCAGCGGAATATGACAACTACCGCCGCCGCAGTGCAAAGGAACGCGAGGCAGCGTATTCCGACGCTTATGCCGATGCGCTGATGCAGATCATCCCCGTCATCGACAACCTCGAGCGTGCGGCAGGCTACGGAAATGCCGGCGACGCAAAGCAGCTGTCCGACGGTGTCAACATGATCCTGACGCAATTCACCTCCGTGCTTGAAAAGATGGGCATCGAGGCATTCGGTGAGAAGGGCGATCTCTTTGACCCGAACATCCACAATGCGATCATGCATGAGGAAGACCCCGAACAGGATGAAAGCATCCTCGGTGAAGTGTTCCAGCGCGGTTACCGCCGCGGCGACAAGATCATCCGCTGTGCGATGGTCAAAGTCATCAACTAAGTATCATATAAATATTATTTGATAAATCCAACTGAATCAAAGGAGATTATAATTATGGGAAAGATTATCGGTATTGACTTAGGTACAACCAACTCTTGCGTATCTGTTTTTGAAGGCGGCGAACCCGTCGTTATCACCAACCCCGAAGGTTCCAGAACGACACCTTCCGTTGTTGCATTCACCAAGACCGGTGAAAGAATTGTCGGTCAGGCGGCAAAGCGCCAGGCAATCACCAACCCCGACAAGACTGTCATGTCCATCAAGCGCTACATGGGTACCGACCACAAGGTCGACATCGACGGCAAGAAGTACACGCCCCAGGAAATTTCCGCAATGATCCTGCAGAAGATGAAGGCTGACGCGGAAGCATACCTCGGCACCACCGTTTCCGAAGCGGTCATCACCGTTCCTGCATACTTCTCCGACGCACAGCGCCAGGCAACCAAGGACGCAGGTAAGATCGCAGGTCTGGAAGTCAAGCGTATTGTCAACGAACCGACCGCAGCGGCTCTCGCTTACGGTATCGATAAGGAAGACATCTCCCAGAAGGTCATGATCTTTGACCTTGGCGGCGGTACGTTCGACGTTTCCATCCTCGACATCTCCGACGGTGTCTTCGAAGTTCTCGCAACGAACGGCAACACCAAGCTCGGCGGTGACGACTTCGACGAAAAGATCATGAACTGGATCGCAGAAGAATTCCTCCGCGAAAACGGCGGCATCGATCTGCGCAAGGATAAGATGGCACTGCAGAGACTCAAGGAAGCCGCTGAAAAGGCAAAGATCGAGCTCTCCGGCATGACTTCCGCTGAAATCAACCTGCCCTTCATCACGGCTGATGCAACCGGTCCCAAGCACTTCAACGCAACCCTGACCCGTGCGAAGTTCAACGAACTGACCGCTGACCTCGTTGTCGCATGCGGTGCACCTGTCAGACAGGCAATGTCCGACGCAGGTCTGAAGCCCGCTGACATCAATAAGGTTCTCCTCGTCGGCGGTTCCACCAGAATTCCCGCAGTCCAGGAAGAAGTTCAGAAGATCATGGGCAAGGAACCCTTCAAGGGTATCAACCCCGATGAATGTGTCGCTATCGGTGCGGCAATTCAGGGCGGTGTCCTCGGCGGCGACGTCAAGGATCTGCTTCTGCTCGACGTCACGCCTCTGTCCCTCGGTATCGAAACGCTGGGCGGCGTATGCACCAAAATCATCGAACGCAACACCACCATCCCGACCAA
>JAFYTT010000283.1 GCA_017558715.1 Clostridia bacterium
ATTTCGTGGTAGTCATAGATTGCCTTACCGCAGCCGTACTTTTCGACAGCAGCGTCAGCGCGTTCGGGAATGATATCGCAGAAATACTTGATTTCGCAGGTATCATTTGCCATGTAGGAAGGAATGTGTGCGGAGTTCGCAATCGTACCGCAGCCGATGACGGCTACCTTGATCTTGTCATTTGCCATTTTGGTATTCTCCTGACATAAATTTTTTGAATTTGGATTATTTCAAATCCATATAGTATAAGTATATCAAATTTTGCAGGGTTTTGCAAGGGGTTTTTGAATTTTGGGTGTGAAATTTGTGTGAATGGATGCGATGATGGGAGAAATGTCATATGCAACGGTTATGGTTGACACGGACGATTCCGAATTCGCGTAGGGACAGGCGTCCTCGACTGTCCCTGTGCCTACATTGAAATACGGGACAGTCGGGGACGCCTGTCCCTACAATCCGGAGGATCATTTGCGTCATCCATAAACGTGTTCTAATCCTTAAGTTGACAGCAATACCTCTGAGAGGGAGACTTAGTCAGAAACAAACATTCTGAAATCAAATACCTTCGGCGGGCGTGCGGTGCTGCGGTCAAACGGCTTGCCGTCGCGCTTTGCCTTCTTTTCTTCGATGTCAAACCACAGATTGGTGATGGAGATTTCGCCTTCCTGGATGTCGGGGATCTCCAGACCTCCATTCGCGAGGAGCAATTCTTCCGCGACATCGAGCAGATTCAGCTTTTCTGCCGCCAGTGCGCGGTAGAAGCGGATACGCGGGAGTGCCTTCTGCTCGTCGGAAAGACTGTCGGTGAACCGGTACAGCACCGTCCACATCTCGGAGCGGGCAAGCATACGCGCGGTCATCTTGCAAAGCGAATTGTCGTCCTTTGCCATGTTGGCGGCAGCGAGGATCGTCTGGGAGGCTGCCTGCATATTGCCCTTGATGCGGAACAGCTCGGCACGTGCATAGGTGTTCCATGCGTTGGTATGGCAGGCGCAGGATGCATCGAGTTCCTCCTCGGCATCCTCAATCTCACCGTTTGCCATGTAGGCACACGCGAGCATGTAGTGTGTCTTCCAGTAATACTTATCGGGACCCTTTGCCGCCTTCTTTAAGAGGTTCAGCCATTCGGGTCTGCGCTGATAGGACAGAGGCGCAACGGTGTCGTCGTCATCGCCCATGTTGAGAGAGCCTGTCTCGATGAGGTTCTGCCACATTGCCTGGTCTGCGCCCATGGTACCGAAATCGAGGTGCGGACAGAGACTGACCATACCCTTTGCGCGGCGGCGGAGATTTTCCAGTGCCGCCCAGCCCTCACCGTACAGGGTCGCGGGAACGGCGGTCAGCGCCATGGGCTTGGTGTCGATCAGCTCTTTTTCCATTGCCTCGGAGGTGATGACGGTATCAAGGTAGCGCTCAACCTCTGCCTGTGCGCCGTGCCACTCACCGTGGATCTTGGCAGGATCGGTATGTGCGGGACCGTAGTATTCCATCCATTCCCACGCGGTCTTCGGCGGCATCGGGAGAACTTCATACTGGGAGTGTGCAAGACCGCACTGGATTTCGCAGTAGCGTCCGTCCATATAGTTTCCGCGTCCGTCGTCGCCGGAGAGGAATTCCTGCCACTTCGCGCCGCCCTGTCCGCGTCCCCAGACAAAGAGCTTTCTGCCCTTAAGCCGTGAGGTCGAGGTCTGGACAAGTCCGTAGCCGAACTCGTCGATGTGGGAAGTATAATAACGGTGGTTCTGATAGGTCTTATAGAAGTAGTCGATGGCGATGGGGTTGTTGGTCGGGTAGGTCACGTCGATGCCATTTCTCACGGGAATCGGAACAATGCCGACACCACCTTCAATGGGTGTGTACGCACCGTCAGCCGGAACGACATTGCGCGCCTTTTCATTGGAGGGAACGGCGATGTTCGACCACCAGTACATGCCGGTTTCACGCTGGCTGTCGTTGACGACACGCATACGGCAATGCAGGAAGGTTGCGTCCTCGGGAATAAAGAAGTCCATCTGATGGGTGACGGCACGGATACGCTCAAAGGAATAGAAGCGCAGAACGGGAACACCGATGCCGGACTGTTCTGCCGTCAGCGTTGCCGTGAAAATCTGCGAGCAGGTGTAGGGATGGTGACCGATGATCGCGCCGCAGTTCCATTCGACGCCGCCCGATGCCCATGCATTGCGCAGAGCCAGATATGCGGGACGGTAGACGTGGTTTGCCATCAGCAGTTCACGGCCTGCGTCCTTGTCGTAAAGCGACCAGAGCTTGCCGCCTGCCTCGGGAACGAAGGTCGCGCGGATGTGGTCGTTTTCGAGGACGTAGCAGTCGACGCCTTCTCTCGGAACGTCATGGGTGTAGTTGTCCTGCGTCTTGTAGGGGAATGCCGAGGTGACGCCGCTGTAGCCGAGCCACAGTCCGTCGTCGTCGCCGAGCACCGAGGACGGTCCTTCGGAATCGGGGTTCGGGCGGTTGATGTCGTAGAGCAGCGGCAGGGACGATGTGCCGTTCATGACCGCCGCGCGGATGTCGAGGGTGGATTTGGTGAGAGTTGTCATGGGGGGCCTCCTTGGATTGATTTATGTTGGGGGTGTTTGATTTTGATGGGTGGAGATGGTGGTTTCAAGATGCGCGTAGGGCGGGGGCTTGCTCCCGCCGCATAACGATGCGCACCCACGTAAAGCGGGGTTGCTCCCGCCGTTTATCGTTCATAATACCATTTTACAGGATTATTTCTGATATATTGTATCTTTTCCTCATAATCCTGCTGATTTCGGATAATATGCTCGAAATAGGATGTTTGAAAAACAGTTTTCATATGCGGACATTGTTTCTTTATCATACGTGTTGTCAGTGATTTATAAGCGCACAAAACCGCTTTCAGATCGGCTCTCGGCGACATATCATCCATGCGGCTCTGTAAATGCAAAACCATATGGATATGATCCGGCATGATAACATAACTTGCGACAGAAACATGCGGGTATCGTTCGTTCAGTTTCAGCAGCTGATCTTCGGCGATCGTTCCCAATGCGGTCAGAACCGGTTGCGGTACACCTGCTTCTGTCATGGTAATTTCTGAAAACAGATGCTGCTTGTCTTTTGCACAGATTGTAATAAAATATGATCCGGATGAGGAATAATCGTAGTTTGGCAATCGAATATGTTTGCGTGTGGGTTGATTCATAGTGTTATAGGGGATATGGTTTGAAAAAATGTGAGCGGAGAGAAGCGGCGGGAGCAAGCCCCCGCCCTACGCGGTGTGAGACAGTGCCGCCGTCAGCGGTAAGCTCCATCGAAGATCAAACATACACCTGTTCAACCGCAAACGTCTTTCTGTCCTCCGACACGGTGATTTTTGTACCGCCGATGCGTCCGCGGGTATGATAGTCGTAGGTACCCGATTTGACACCGTGGGTATAGCGGATGCCGTCTTTGCCAAGCACTGAAACCTGGCATTTATGGCAGTGACCCATGAAGACACCGTCGACGTCGGATGCAAGAAACTCCGCCGACCGTGCTTTTTGGAATGCACCGCGCGCCATGCGTTCGTTTTTGTAGCCGGAGTCGCCTTCACTTGCAGGGGAGAGTACCGTTTCGGGATCGCCCTCCTCGCAGGTATTGGGAGAGGGGGTATCGGCATCGATCTTGGATGCGGGTGCTGTTCCTGCGATGATGTAATTGCCGCCGTCTGCATCCTCGGCATCCTGATAGCCGGCATCGATCAGCGCGGTGATGTAGTCCTCCGACGAAATGTGGAAGCACGCAAAGCCGGGAATCGGACGACCGTTCTTTTCGCGCAGGTCGGCGGCGGTGGCGGTCATCCATGCGATCTGATCGTCTTCCATACCGTGATGCCGTGTTGTATCGGGGTCTGTCGCGCCCCAGCAGCCGTTGGAGTCGAGCATATACAGCACACGGACGAGTGTCTCTCCGTCATAGATGCCGATGGAATAGTTGGAATTGCCCGTGAGGGTGGTCGAGCGGCGGAAGAGGCAGTTCGGTGCTTTTTCGAGCATGCGGCACTGCGCATAGACGCCGATCTTCGATTCACAGTCGTGGTTGCCGAAAACGGGTGCCCACGGGATCCCGAACGATTCCATGAACGCAATAAATCCCGCAAGCGCGCGTCCGGAGTCGTCAAACTCGCCGTAGACGATGTCGCCTGTGATGATAATGAGGTCGGGATTCGTTTTCTCGACCACCGCGCGGATGGGGGTATAGGCGCATATTTCGACATTCTCTGTCTTCCATGCGTCGATTTCATCCTGCCGCAAACGGTCGGGTCTGCGCCGCTGGTCTGCGTCGATGACCTGCATGTCGGTCAACTGGAGAACCGTGAAGGGTTTTCCGGGGGTTATGTGTAATTGGCTGTCAAGTTTCATGGTGGTTCCTTTTGGATGTAGTTGTAGTTAAGATGTATGATTTCGTTTGGAGAATAGGATTGGTTTCGCACAACCCAAACCTTCTCCCGGGAGAAGGTTTTTGCGGTGCGAGCCGTCAGCTCGATTTTCAAGTGTCAGCAAGTGCGAAACCAATCAAATATTGCCATATCACTACCATTTTACCGATTTTTCTCCCAAAGTCAAGATATGCCGCGCAAAAAAAGTGTGCACAGCGGATTTTTGGTGATATGCACAAATTGCGTTGTCTGTATTTGTGCAATGAGACAAAAAGAAAAACCGAACCACGCGGGTCCGGTTTCTCGGATATGTTTTGCTTATGCGTTTTCGGATGCCTTGTTCTTCAGTTCTTCCTGCTTGATGCGGACAGACTGACGGTAGATGATGTCGATGGCTTCATCGACGTCTGCGGTGTTTCTGACGCAGTATTCGAGGGTCTTGCCGTCCTTGAGGTTGATCTTGTAGACATCAACCTTAAGGGTGCAGTCGGTACCGTCGACCATCTTGAAGGTAACTTCCTGTTCGTCGAGCTGAGAAGAAACGACATCTTCCCATGCGAAGTGCAGGTTTTCCTGTTCCATTTCGTCCTTGAGGATGGAGAACTTCTTGGAGAGGATACGCAGACCGTCGTTGGTGAAGTTCATGATCAGACCGCAGTAGTATTCGGTTCTGTACTTGAGGTCCTTACCGCGCTTGACGGGAACGGAGGATTCACGGGTGAAGTCGTAGCCGCCGAGAATGACAGCCTTGTGGATGACTTCGTATCTGCGGGGGAACTTGAAGAGCTCGGAAGCGTCTGCTTCGATGGTGTTCATCTTGGAAGCGACAGCACCGTCGACGTCATCGTCCTTGATACCGCCGGTCAGACAAGCGATCATGAAAATGACGCCTACGATGGCGATAAGGATACCGATGATCATTTCCTGATAACCGAGCAGCACTGCGAGAACCGCACCGATGACGATGACCGGGATACCGAGCAGGAACAGCTTGCTGTTCTTCTTGAAATACTTTTGATTCTTTGCGAAATCCATTGGAAAAACTCCTTTCGTTACGGTTATTTTTAACCTGTTACTTCTATTATATCATGGACTGGGAAAATCGTCAAGAGATAACAGGAATTTTGGCGGAAAAATTTAGGAGATGCGGCTTTCAGTTGTTTTCTTCTTCCTTCTTCTTCGTCATCTCCTCCAGCGCCTGCATGAACGTATGCAGATCGCGGAATTCGCGGTGGACGGAGGCGAAGCGGATGTAGGCGACCTCATCGAGCGCCTTGAGCCGTTCCATGACCATAACGCCGATGTGACGGGAGCTGAACTCAGTGTGCAGGGAATTCTGCATTTCCGATTCAATCTCGGAAACGAGCGCTTCCATCTGTTCCTTGGTGACCGAACGCTTGTCGCACGCCTTCATGATACCGGACAGCAGCTTATTGCGGTCGAACAGCTGCTTTGAGCCGTCCTTTTTGATGACGGTGATCGGGATGGAGTCGACGATCTCGTAGGTCGTGAAGCGCTTCTGGCAGGACAGACATTCGCGTCTGCGGCGGATGCTGGTGTATTCTTCGACAGGACGGGAGTCTGTGACTTTGGATTCGGTATAACCGCAGTTTGGACATTTCATAAGTTGATCCTGCACCCGGCGGGGGTGTTTTCCTTTCTTGCTCTGTGGGCGGAATGACGATCTCATTGTAATATTATACAATAGATTGAGGAAAAATGCAAGGGGATGGACGAATGTTTTGGAAAAATCCGAAAATCGTCATCAAAGCGGTGCGTTTGTGAACTCCATATGTCCGTGGGATAGACTTTCCATGAATTTCCAAAAACATATTGACAAACGAACATTCGTGTGATATAATATGGCCACAACGAAAACGAACAGTAATTCGGATGAAACGAGGCGATATTGGACGGATTATGGGAACAAACGAGAACAGAAATGAAAATCGCAGAACAGATATCGGTTTATCGCTGCAGGAGAGCGCGGCGGTATGGGAACAACTGCTCCGACTGGCGGAGGGCGGTGACATCCGTGCGATCAAGCTGTACTACGACATGCTTGAGAAAAAACAGCGTCCCGTGACGGCAGGGGGACATGCGCCGGACATGGAACCGATGGCGGCGATCCGACAGGCGGTGTTTGGGGATGCGGCATTCAGCGGTGCCGGTGCTTCGTTCGACGGTACGCCGGACACTCCAACCGATGCGGAGGATGAGTGGTAGATTTGTTTTTTAATACAGAACAAAATTTGTTCGGTATCAGGGAAAAGAAAACGGGCGATTCGTGAATCGTCCCTACAATCAATGAGGATTACCTGAATCCTTTAATACAACATGAAAATCACAGCGAAAGGAGTGATATTCGATGATCCCCTATCAATTCGGGGACAAGCATAAGGCGTATATGCGGCGGGCGCTTACCTGCACGATGAATGTGGCGGAGGGTGCGGTGCGTTCGGGAAAGACGGTTGACAACATCTTCGTCTTTGCGCACCTACTGGAAACCACGCCAGACCGCCTGCATCTTGCAACGGGTGCGACGGGCGGTACGGCGAAGGTCACGCTCGGCGACTGCGGCGGCTTCGGGCTGGAGGCGATCTTCCGCGGGAGGAGCCGATGGCACAGCTACAAGGGATGCGACGCGATGACCGTTTCCACACCGACGGGCGAGAAGACGGTATTGTTTATCGGCGGGAAGAATGCCGACGCCTACAAGCACATCCGCGGGTTGTCCATCGGTATGTGGCTGGCGACGGAGATCAATCTGCATCATCCGACGTTCATCCGCGAGGCGTTTTCAAGACAGCTGGCAGCATCCGAGCGGCGTATCTTCTGGGATCTCAACCCAGACACGCCAACAGCGCCGATCTACCGCGACTATCTCGATCGCTACGCCGCAATGACAACATCCGGTCAGCTGTCGCCGCATTTCTTCAACCACGAGCGGTTCACCATCTTTGACAACGCGGCGATCTCGCCCGAGCGTCTGTCGGAGATTATCGCGCAGTATGAGCCGGGCTCGCTGTGGTACCGCCGCGACATCGAGGGTCAGCGCTGTGCCGCCGAGGGCATGATCTACACGCGCTACGCCGACAGTCCCGATGCGTTTTCCGTATCGCGGGAGCAGGTGCCGCCGCTGTCATTTGCATCGGTCGGTGTGGACTTCGGCGGGACACGGTCGAAAACCACGTTTGTCTGCGTCGGATTTACGCCGGGGTATACGCAGATGTATGTGCTGGGGGAGGCGGTGCTCGGCGGCAAGGCGTCCGACGACATTACATCAGAGGATGTCAGCGCGGCGGCAGAGGATTTCCTTATTCGGATGCACGGTATCTATACGACCGTTCCGATCCGCTATCTGTTCTGCGACAGTGAAGCGCAGTATCTGATCCACGGTCTGCATCGCGCCCTGCGTGCAAGTTCCCATCCTTATATTCGTGCGGTATCCCTGCAAAACGCACGGAAGCTGCCGATTGCCGAGCGGATTGCCTGTGAGGTTTCGCTGTTTGCTTCCGACCGCATCCGACTTGTCCGCGGCGAAACGGAGCATCTGTCGGCAGGTCTATGCGGCGCGGTCTGGGATCCGTCCAAGGAGGGTGACGTGCGGCTGGACAACTTCACCTCGGACATCGACATTCTCGACGCGTTTGAGTATGCGTTTGAGGGGTTTATGAAGAAGATCAGGTAGGAAATAAAAAAGACCGCCTGTATCAGACGATCCTTGGTGGCAATATTGCTTTCAAATAATCAGATTCTGTCGAACAGCTCCGACGGCTTGATGGCGGGAACGGGACTGTTTTTGAAATCCTTGATATTGCGTGTGACGATATAATCTGCCTTCACGCGACCGGCGCAGATTGCCTGCAGTGCATCCTCGTAATCGGAAAACGCAAGATCGGCGGCTTTCATCAGATCGTTTTTCCGCAGATCAACAACGGAAAAGATGGATGTGAGCGTACCGAGGATTTCCTTGATTTTGGCGCTGTCCAGTTCTTTGCGCATGATGTAGACAATGTTCGGAACGGATAGTGCAGAGATGTATCCGGTGATCTGATCGGCTTCGCAGTATCGGAAGATGCGCAGAGCGTCATTCACAAACTCCGGGCGGTTACAGAGAACGTCAAGAATGACGTTGGTGTCAATGAGAATTTTCATAACGGCGCATCCTTTCCGCCCGTGCTTCTTTTTCGTCCGCATCGGCGGAGAGCACACCGACCAGACTGTCGGACAAAAACGAAACTGTGCGGTCATGGGAGATCAGGCGGGCGATTTCGGTGCCATTTTTCATGATGACGATTTCCTGTCCCTCCTGGACAAGTTTCAGAAATTTACCGAAATTGTTCTGTACTTCGGTTGCGGTTGCGGTAGTCATAAACGATCCCTCCCTGTACTTTGGTAGTATCATTATATCATGTTTTAGCTAAAATGTCAATGTCTGATTTTGGCGAATTTCATATATTTATCATTTCATATATAAAAGGAGAGTACAACCATGATTGATCCGATTCTTGAATTTCTGGAAGAAACCTACGGATGGGCACCGCCGTCGCACATTTACCGCCCGATTAACAAGGCGCGAGCATGGTGGGCGGGGATGTGGGAGCCGTTTCATGCGGCAACCGAGCACCATGCGGGACTGGCACCACGCCGCCGTGAGATGTACAAAATGGGCATGGCAAAGAAGGTCTGTGAGGACTGGGCGACGGTACTGTGCAACGACAAGACGACGGTGACGACGGGGGATGCGGAACTGGACCGTGTGCTGTTCGGCGACCGGTCGTTTCTCGGCGGGGTATTGACACAGGGCAATTTCCGCGGAAGACTCCATGCGTTTGTCGAGGAGGTCTTCGCGCTCGGTACGGGTGCGGCGGTCATGCAGCTGTCGGGCGCGCAGTATGATGCAGACGGAATGCTCGTCTCGGCAGAGAAGATGGCGCTCGATTTCCTGCCGGCTGACCAGATTTTTCCGCTGTATGTCGAAAACGGCGAGGTTGTTTCCTGTGCGTTTCTCGGGCAGAACGGGACAGCGTTTGATGAAAACGGCGAACCTTTGACGATGCTTTCCGTTCACCGCAAGCTGGATGAGGGCAGATGGTGCGTCACCAACCACGCCTTTGATGAAAATCTTTTGCCGACATCACTGCCATCCGATGTAACCGAGGAATTTTTTGTACCGCGTCCGCTGTTTGCGATTCTGACGCCGAACAGCAGTCCGACGGATCCTCTGACCGCATCGTGCGGCATGGGAGCATCGGTCTTTGCCTGTGCCTATGACAATCTCAAGGGTGTCGATCTTGCCTACAACAACTTCTGCCGTGATCTGTATCTGGGCGGCAAGAAGGTCTTTATGAACCAGTCCCTGATCGGAGAAGACCGCTTCGGCAACCGTGTCGCGCCCGACGATGTGGCACAGCAGCTGTTCATGACGGTCGGCGACGGCGATCTGTCCTCTGACACGATGATCGTGGAGCACAATCCCGCGCTCCGTGCCGAGGAAAACTGCGTTGCATTGCAGGCACAGCTGGACTATCTGTCGTTCAAGGTGGGCTTCGGTACACGCCACTACCGTTTCTCCGGCGACCGCGTGGTGACGGCGACGCAGTATGCAGGGGAGCGTCAGGAGATGTTCCGCAATGCATCGCGCCATTATCTGCACATGGAGCAGTTTCTGCGTGCGCTTGTGCTGATGGCATGGTATTTTGCCGCCGAGCTGCAGGGCATGCCGCTTGCCGCGCCTGTATCCATCGCCGTCGATTTTGACGACAGCTTCTTCATCGATCCCGCAGCCGAGCGTGAACGCGATCTTTCCGAGGTCCGTGCCGGCATTATGGCGCCATGGGAATACCGCGTCAAGTATTACGGGGATTCCGAGGAGCATGCCAGGGAGACGGCGGGAATGTTGGCAACGTAAGCTGATGCTTCTCTAACAATCCTACATAGAATGAAACCAAAGGAGGAACCACCATGGAAGAAACCACAATCCAAACACCTGTCACAGAAGACTCTGCGATGGACGAGCACCGTGCGGCACTGACCAAAATGCGATGTGACTTCGCGCTGGAGCAGCTGTACCAATCATCCGGCGCACACGATCCTGCGGTGCTTGCGCGTCTGATCGACATCGGGGAGGGAGATATCGTCATTGGCGAGAGCGGTATTCCCGATGTCTCGGCGGTCAAGGACAAAATCGATGTTCTGCGCCGCGAGCAGGCGTATCTGTTCCGCGCCGAACCGGCACAGAATGTACCCGCGGCAGAACCGTCACGGGCATCTACCGGTATGCGGCTGGGCGTCATCACGCAGACAGACCCCGCGCAGATGGATGATGCGTCCTACTACCGTGCCGTGATGGCGAAGAAACGCGGACGCAGAAGAGGATGATCCCCGCGTGATCGGACGGACAACGGCACCGCGCGGCGCACGTTTTGCGCAGAATGCTCTTGTAACCGTGCCGTTCATCCGCATCCGACCGTCGGGTTTCATATAGATACCAACCATTCCACCAAGCAAAGAAAGAGAGGACTACTATTATGGCAAATTCCTTTGTTACCCTGCGCGACATTGCGCGCTGTGCGCTTCCGCACCTGATGAGCAACCTCGTATTCCCGCGCCTGATCCACTGCGATTTTTCCGATGCGCTTTCGGCAAAGCAGGGCGATACGGTCCAGGTACGCAAGCCCGTCAACTATGTCGCACGTGACTTTGACCCGGAGGCGGGTACCCAGACGCAGGAGCTGGAGGAAGGCTCTGTCGAGGTCAAGCTGGACAAGATCGCTTCCGTCGACATCGAGGTTTCCGCCCTTGACGCGGCGCTGAACTTCGATTCCGTGGAGCGTCTGTTCATCGAGCCTGCGGCGATTGCCCTTGCCGAAAAGCTCAACGCCGACGGTCTTTCCCTGTACCGTGACATCGCGGCGACGGTCGGTGAGGCGGGCAAGACCCCTGCGGATCTGACCGATCTTGCGGCAGTACGCGGTGCGCTCAACGATGCACTCGTGCCGCAGTTCCCGCGCTGTGCTGTCTGGGATACGGCAGCGGATACCGCGTTTGCGACCGTTCCCGGCATCGTCAGCGCAGAGAAGAGCGGCTCCACCGAGGCACTCCGTGAAGGCTCCATCGGCCGTGTCTTCGGCATCGACAACTACATGAGCCAGGCGGTCGTCAAGCACAAGACGGGGATCGCCACCGCCGCCGATGTCACCGTCAAGGCAAAGGTCAATGCAGGCGCGAACACGCTCGATCTGTCCGGCACAACGCTGATCGGTAAGCTCCGTGCAGGTGATATCATGATCATCGGCGGCAAGAACTATACCGTCACCGAGGATTCGGCGGCGGCATCCTCCAATACCATCACGGGCGTCAAGGTCTCCCCGGAACTGCCTACACTTGCGGCAGGTACTGCGGTTTCGCTGATCGGTTCCCACACGGCAAATCTTGCGTTCCACCCGTCTGCATTCGCGTTTGTCTCCCGTCCGCTGTCCGCACCTGCCGGTGTCGAGTCTTATGTCACGTCCTTTGACGGCATTTCCCTGCGTGTCGTCCGCGGCTATGACATGAAGTACAAGCGTGAGATGCTGTCCATGGACGTGCTCTACGCGTACAAGACCATTTATCCCGAACTGGCGGTGCGCTGCCTTGGCTGATATGACGGCACAAAAGAGCGGCTACGGCGACCGTGATATCTACATCGCCGATCACGAGGACGAAATTTCCGTATCGGACTTTGCGCGGTATGACCGTATCGCGTCCTGCATGGTGGATTTCCTTGCGGGACGCGCGGTCGATGCGAACAACAGCGCGGTGCGTGAGGCGGTTCACTGGCAGATCTGGTTTATGCGTCAGCGCGGCGCACTTTCCGCCTGCTTTGACGAGCGTCCGATCAGAGAAAGCTTCGGCGGGTACTCGATTGAGCGCAGTGCCAAGGGGAAGGATGAGAAGCTGTCTCTGTTCGGCTGTGAGGTCTGTCCGATGATGATCTCGGTATTGCGTGTGGGAGGGGTGATCTCGTTATGGCTGTGACAGCGGCATTGTCCGATATCACCGAGCCTGTCACGGTATGGCATGTTCTTGCCGAATCCGGGGACGGCGCGGTCTATCATACGGTTGTCTATGACGGTGCGGTCACACTTGCCGAGCGTGTCGATGAGGTACGCATGACCCGACACGGTGTTGCCGAGATGCAGGGCTTTCTGTTTCCGACGGGGCATCTCCTGCCTGTGACGCCGGCTGTCGGCAGGGATTTCATCGCACGCGGGGATTTTGCAGACTATGAGACACCCGATGCGGCAAGGAGGGCCGGTGCGGCGCTATATTGCTTTCATGAGGTCATCCGACCGCCGCGTCTGTCAGGAGGCAGTATGGTCGAGTGGGTACAGTTTACCGCAAACGCGGTTGTGTAACGATTTACATATGGGTGTGTATAACGATACACAAAGAAAGGAGTCACGATGCTCGGGTTTTCGGTTACAACGGTTTTTGATGCGGATGCGCTGATCGGGCGGTGCAGGGGGGCCTTTTCTGCGGCGGTCGGCACACTTGGAGATGCGGTGATGCGGGACTGCGAACGGTTTGTCCCTTATGACACGGGAAATCTGTGCCGCAGTGCCTCACGCATCCCTGTGACGGAGGAGGCGGATTTGCTTGGCTGTGCGGTTGTGTGGTCCTCTCCGTATGCGTCAGCCGTCTATTACGGTGACACGCGCGGCATCCGTTACCGCACCGAGCATCATGTCCATGCCCGTGCGCGCTGGTTTGAGGGAGCGAAGGCATCCGACGCGCCGGCTTGGACACAAACGGTGCACGATACGGTGCGCGGGCAGTTCTGATGAGAGGAGATGAATGACTATGACGGAGGCATCGTCTGCGGCGGAAGCGCTGTATCGGTTCTTCTGCGCGTTTTCCGGCTTTGACGGGGAACATCCGCTGGGGTTTGAAGCGGAGCTTCCGCCGCACAGGAGCCTGTCGGGAATGGGTGAGGACGGTACATCGTGGAAGAATGGCGGCTTTTCCGCTGTCTTTTCGATGGAGCCGACGCTGACGTGGGTGCGCAGATACATTCACGGCGGCGGATGTGTGCGCGGTGCCTGTACGGTATCGGCGCGGTGTGCGGACACGGACGGCAGACAGCGGCTGGATATGGCGGCGTTCTTTGCGTCCCTTGCCGACTATGTGAAGGAGCGGGGAAAACGGTATATCGCGGGGGATCGGGTCTATACGGTTACCCCCGCGGCACACCCGGCACGTCTGCGTCTGACAGCGGACGGCGCGGTATGGGAGCTGCGCTGTTCGGTGGAAATTTCAGAATAACGAATGGAGGTTTTGAACATGGGTCTGGTTGCAAGAAGTGATATGCGTTCCTATCTGTTGGTGGATGGCGCATACTGTGAGATCGGGGACGGATTCACCGATTTTACGGAAAACAAGAATCCGAGGGAGTATTCCCGCCAGTACATTCACGAGTCGTCCGAGCGCACCGATCTGATCGGATTTGCGCCGAGCGTTACATATGCGTTTGACGTTTACGATGCGGATGCGGTACAGGAGACGCTGCTTGAGATCATGCTGTCCGAGGCGGTCGGAGATGCGGCGGCGGTTGAAGTCGTGACGGCATTTCTGCATAAAAATCTCGGCGGCAGTCGCGTGGAGGCGGTGAAGCGTTCGTATACCGTGTGTCCTGCAAAGCTGGGTGCCGGGAATGATGCGCTGATCTGTTCCGGCACGCTCAAGGCAAGAGGCGACGGTGTCAGAGGCGAATTTGACACATCTGCCTTGACGTTTACAGAAAAGTGAAACGATACACATACGTGGTGTGATACACATATGATTATGTGTATCGATTAACAATAGGAAGGAGGAAGAACCATGAAACCGTTTATCATCGGTGACAGGCGCTTTGCGTTTGATGTCACCAATGCCATCGACCTGCGACGTCTGGAGGGTGCGTATGCCGTTCTGTGTGCAAAAAGTGAAGAACAGCGAGGAGCTTCGGGCATGACGGCATCGGAACAGATGCGTGCGATCTTTGATCTGTATCACAACTTTTTCGATGCGGTCTTTCCGGGACGTGCGGCGGAGATCATCGGCGATGTCCCGAGTGTCAGCCGTGCGGGACAGGCGTTTGATCGCTTCTGTGCCTATCTGCACGCCTGTGTTGAGGAGGAGGAGCAGAGCGCACGTACCATGCGCCGCATCTACCTTGGGGAAGGCGAACCGACGGATGCTGTCGGGAACGGCGGCGGGAAACACGTGTGATGGGACTGCCCTTCTGGGGGATGCCCGCGCATCTTTGGATCGGCGGGAAGAGCTATCCCATTGACACGGACTTCCGCGTCGGGATTCGGATCCGCCAGATGATGTGGGAGCCGTATTATGCGGCGCATCCCGACCGACTGCTCGATGCGGTACGGCATCTGCTGTTTCGGGACGGCAGCATCCCGGACTGCGGTGACACGGAGCTTTTGTGTGCCGTGGTCTGGTATCTGCTTGACGGCAGGGTGGAGCGGGAGGGGATTCTGCGGCGGATGACGGCGGACAGCGCGGGCGGGGCATCGGAGCGTTTTCGGGCTGGCTTGGAGGAGGGAGAGCCGGTTTTCTCCTATCTTTGGGATATGCCCGCACTCTATGCCGCGTTTCTTTCGGTCTACCGGGTGGATCTGCTCACAGAACGGATGCATCTGTGGCAGTTTGATGCGCTGTTCGCGTCACTTCCCTCGGACTGCCCTTTGAGTCGGACGATGGCGCTCCGTGCATGTCCGCTGTCGTCGGCAGAAGACGGGGATGCACGTGCGGCGCTTGCTGCACAGAAGCTCGCTGTGCGGATTCCCGACGATGAGACGCTTCACAGGATGATACGGCAGACCACAGCACAGTAAAACCGTGCCGCTGTCCGAGGTTCGTTTGCAGAATATATAAGGAAAGGAATATCCAAAACTGTTCGGGCGGCGGCATATGGTTTTTGGCTTTGTATCTGTGACAGGAGACATATGCCGATTGGCTGAGCTGCCGCAGAATGTGAAGCGAATCATAAAATCATGCAAATCAAAGGAGGAATACAATATGCAACAGGCAGACGGTCAGGTTCTGATCCGTGCGGAGATGGACACCTCGTCGGTTACCGCGGGAATTGCCGAAATGCGCGCGGCATTGGAGCAGCTGCGGACGTACGCTGCAAGGCAGTTTGCGTCGATTCGCGCAGGTGTTCAGTCGGAGGGCAATGCGCTCGGCGGTTGGATGCCGTCGCTGGCTTCCCGTCTGATCGGCGCGCTGACGGCAGGTCTTTCCGGCGGCGGGACAAGGATCACAAATGCGCTGCGCGGTGCGCTGGCATCGGCATACAGCGGCGGCAGTGCGTATGTACCGCGATTTTCGGGCATCGGTTCGTATGTCATTTCGGGTATCATCGACGGCATTCGCGGCAGTGCATCGGCGCTATGGAACACCCTGCGCGAGGTGGCGGCGAATATGCTGAACACGCTGAAATCGTCGCTTGGGATTCATTCTCCCTCGCAGGTCATGCGTGAGGAGGTCGGCCGACAGATCGGTGCGGGGATTGCGCGCGGGATGCTTGACAGCCATGATGCGATCGCATCGGCATCGGAGACACTTGTGGGGGCGGCAATGACGG
The DNA here is from genome assembly GCA_017558715.1 of Clostridia bacterium. Classification (GTDB taxonomy): domain Bacteria; phylum Bacillota; class Clostridia; order Oscillospirales; family CAG-272; genus RGIG3925. The sequence goes on from JAFYTT010000283.1 coordinate 16,029, forward strand.
GCATCGGTACGGCATCGGTGCACCGCGTTCGTACCCGCACTCAAGACATCGGCGCGGACAACATTCGGGATGCGGGGAAGCTGCTGCGCAGAACAACTGCCGCGCCAACCGCCAATGTGACCGCCGGATCGGTCCTCACGGGCATCGGTGCGGCAGGCGGTCAGCACACGGAAGACAAGCCCGCACCGCAGATCGGCGGCAACACATTCATTTTCCAAAAGCCTGTGGAAACACCGTACCGCCATGCACAGGCAATCCGAGAGGTGATGGAGGAGATGCTGTATGGAACATAAACGAAATCTGATTCTGCGCCTGCAGTTCGGTGATCGGATTATCACCATCGGCGGCGCTTCCTCCCCTTATCGACTGCTTTCCTCCGGCTTTTCGGGCGCGGAAGGTGCGGAGACGGTTGTTGAGACGATGGAGCAGGTACTGTCGGACGGCGACCTTGTGCTGTCACGCAGACTCGGCGGCAGAGATCTGATCCTGCAGTTTGAAATTGCCGACTACGACAACCGCGACCGTTACCGCCGTGAACTTTTGTCGTTCTTTGACCCGCATGCGGACGGAACGCTGACGGTGATGCGCCGGGACGGAGACGGAAATACAGTGACGCGCAGCTGTGCCTGTATGCTGTCCGGGCGCATGACGATGACGCAGGAGCATCTCGGCGCATACATCCGTGTCCGCGTACCGCTGTACTGTCCCGACCCGTATTTCCATGCGGATGTCTGCCGTGTCGGTGCGGCACAGGATGTCACGCCGCTTCTGACCTTTCCCATGACCGTGACCGAGACGTGCGGTGCGGTGGGCGGTCTTGCACGCAATGACGACGAGCTGACAGTCATCAACGACGGCGATGCACCGACGGGATTTGTTCTGTCTCTGCGTGCCGTCGATCATGGCGGTACGGCAGGCATTGCCAATCCGATCATCACGCGTGTCGAGGACGGCGCGTATATCCGCATCCTGACAACGCTTGCCGATGGCGATACGCTGACGGTATCGACGGTGCCGGGTGCAAAGTACATATTGAAAAACGGCGAAAACGAGTTCCGCTTCGACCGCGGCAGTACCTTCTTCCCGCTTCTGCGCGGAACGAATACGCTGCGGATTTCCTCTGACGCGATGCTCGAGCCGCCCGATGCGGTAATTGCGTATCGGTGCAGGTATTTCGGCGCATAAAGGGGAGGATTCCGTATGACAGAACTCTATTTTCTCGACCGGGATCTGGCGGTTGTGCGCGGACCGATCGACCGCTTTGTATCGCTTGCGTGGCGGGAGGCTTATGATACGTGCGGCAGCTTTACGCTCGTGCTTCCGATGGACAGGGACCTCTTTTCGGCGGTGCTGTCCGCGGACTATCTGGAGGTGCGCGGCAGGCGTGGACTGGGACGTGTGGAAAAGGTGACGTATTCGGGCGGTGACAGCGGCGGTACGGTGACGGTATCCGGGCGCATGGCGGAATCGCTTTTGTCCGACCGCATCATTCCGCGCCGCACGGTCGTATCGGGGGTGCTGTGCCGTGCTGTGGAAGCGGTGGTAGCGGCAAATGCAGGTCCCGATGCAGGTTCACGTGCGATTCGCGGACTGACTGTCCGTGCGGCAGAGGAGTTGACAGATGCGGACGGCAGTCCTCTGACGCTTGACGATCATGTGACCGGGCGTTCGCTGGACGAGTGGCTCTATGAGGTGCTCGGTGCGGTCGGCGCATCGTACAGAATCGTGCCTGATTTTGACGCGGGGACGCTGGTATTTGAAATCTATCGCGGACTTGACCGCACGCAGAATCAGTCGGAAAACGATTTTGCTGTGTTTTCGGCGTCGTTTTCCTCGGCAGGCGAGTTTCGGTTTGTGTCCGATGGCACCGACAGCCGCAATGTCGCCTACATCGCAGGTGAGGGTGAGGGCGATGACCGTGTTGAGGTGACACTTGATCTGCGTACAACACCCGATGAGCCGATACGGGAACTGTACATCGATGCGCGAGATCTGCGCTCCGACGACGGGGAAACCGTTTTGAGCGATGCGGAATATCGGGAGCTGTTGTTATCGCGCGGCAGACAGCGTCTTTCGTCCCACGCGCATGTGCTGACGCTCGGCGGCGCGGCATCCTCGTATGTTGAGGAGGACAGCGAGGTGGGTGCGGAGATGTCGCCCGCATGGGGAGAATCATCTGTGCCTGTCGGAGGACAGTATACCTCGTCGATGATCTGCGGTGTACATTACTCGCTCGGTGATCTGTGCGACATTGCAAGCGAAGCACTCGGTGCTGTCTGGTCGGAGCGTGTGACGGCGGTTACGTATATCTACGAGGGCAGTCATGTCCGCGTTGAGCCGCAGTTCGGAACCGCCTATCCCGATCTGCGCAGCTTTATCCGCAGAAGCGCCGGACAGCGTGGATGACGTCCGAGTATGTCCTGTATACTTGCCGGCAGTGGAGCGGGGGATCTGATCCTGTGCACGGCGAACATCGGGGTGGCACTCATTCCCGTAGGGCGGGGGCTTGCTCCCGCCTCATACAACACGCAAACGTGTAACGATAAGCACGGAGTGTATAACGATACACAATTCAAACAGAAAGGAACCCCGACAGGCAATGCCATCCATGCTTTGTGCGGCAGCATTGCCTGC
>JAFYTT010000284.1 GCA_017558715.1 Clostridia bacterium
CACTGTTCAACGCAGATGCCATCGCGGCTTACCTGCCGTTTGCGCCGACCGATCACGCCGATGCGCTCGGAAAGACCGCTGTAACCGCGCACGGTAAGATGTATTATCCGAACGGCTTTCTCGGCACGGGCTACAAGCTCGACGACGGCTGTCTGACGCTCGATGCGTTTGACCCCAAAGAGGAATCCTTCTCGGCATCCTTCTGGTTCAAGACAGGCGGTATTGCAGGCGATCCCACGATTTTTGCAAACCGTGACCGCGCCGACGAGAAAAACATAGGCGTTTCGTTTGTCATCCGTCAGAGTGCCGTCCGTCTCTCCTTCGGTACCGGCGAGGACAGCTGGGGCTTTGACGTTCCGCTGCCCATCGACTACACCGACGGTTGGATGCACATCATCGTTTCCGTCGACCGTACACAGAACGAAGCATCCGTCTATCTTGACTTCAAACGTGCCGCAAATATGAAGATGCCCGAAAAGCTCAGCGGTGTCAATTTCAGCGCACTGCCCTTCACACTCGGTCAGGACGGAACAGGTGCACATCCGGCACAGCTGTCCGCGATCATCGATGAATTTGTTCTGACACGCGAGGTCATTACCCCGACCCTTGCTGATGCTCTCCACGCTTATTATCTTGCAGATTGATGCAAAAAATCGGTACTGTTACAGGAACTCCTGCGGCAGTACCGATCTCTTCTTTGATTTCAGGGAAAACAAAAAGGAGCCGTTTTGAACAGCTCCTGATTTGTTGTTTCGCAATCAGATCTTCGAAAGATCACTTACGATTAACCCTTGTACTTGCGCTTTCTTGCAGCTTCGGACTTCTTCTTACGCTTTACGCTGGGCTTTTCGTAATGCTCTCTCTTGCGAAGCTCGGTGAGTACGCCGGATCTTGCACACTGTCTCTTGAAACGGCGCAGCGCGCTGTCCAGTGTTTCATTTTCCTTGACTCTGACCTCTGCCATCTGTAATCCCTCCCCTCGCAACAGCAATGCATTTGATGACATTGCATCACAGTAATATTATATCGTAAATTTTCTCTCCTGTCAAGAGTTTTTCATATTTTTGTCAGAAAAATTTGAAAATTTTTCGTTTCCTGTCTCTTTTACACCATCATCTGCGTATTTCTCACCCGAAAATCTCGCATTTCTGTCCCACGATTTTCCATTGTTCACAATTATTTCATACAATCAATCAAACTCTGTGATATAATATATAGAAATATAGAAAATATAAAGGATGCAATCCGATGAAATCATATCTTGAAATTGCAAAAATCATCAATACCCACGGCATCCGCGGCGACCTGAAGCTCGATCTGTGGTGCGATTCTCCCGATACTGTCAAAAAAATCAAAACGCTGTACCTCGATGACGCAGGCAAACAGCCGATTTCCATCTCCGATGTCCGTATGCACGGCCGCTTCTGCCTGCTCCGCATCAAGGGTGTGGAAAATCCCGAGGACGGTGCCCGCTACAAAGAACGTGTGCTGTATGCCGCACGCGAGGACATTCCGCTTGCCGACGGGGACTTTTTCATCGCCGACATGATCGGAACGCCCGTCATCGATGCTGACAACGGCACCAAGTACGGTACACTCACCAACATCATCGAAAACCCGGCAAACGACCTCTATGAAGTCCGCACCAAAAAAGGTCCCGTCTATCTTCCTGCCGTCAAGCAGTTCATCATCCGTCTTGATCCGCAGACGGGCATCTATGTCCGTCCGATTCCCGGCATGTTCACGGAAGCGGTCTGGAATGACGGAAAATCCGACGGACCCGAACCGCACGAGGAGGAAACAACGTGAGATTTGACATCATGACGCTGTTCCCGGAGCTTGTCGATACCGTGCTCGGAACAAGTATCATCGGACGTGCGGCATCTGCCGGCTATATCGACATCCGCACGCACGACATCCGTGACTGGTCACCCGACAAATGGCGGCGCGTCGACGGAACACCTGCCGGCGGCGGAAAAGGCATGCTCTTAGCCGCCCCTGCCGTTTATAACTGCTACAAAGGCATTGTCGATGCCCAGTCGGACAAGCCCGATGTTCGCCGCCGCGTGATCTATATGTCCCCGCAGGGCAAGGTCTTCACGCAGGAGAAGGCACGCGAACTGCTTTCCTATGACAATCTCGTCTTTCTCTGCGGACATTACGAAGGCATTGACGAGCGTGTGCTGGAAGAAATTGTCGATGAAGAAATTTCCATCGGCGACTATGTCCTGACCGGTGGGGAGATTCCCGCGTGTATCGTTGTGGACTGTGTTGCCCGCATGATCGACGGCGTTCTTGCCTCTCCCGAATGTTATGAGGAGGAATCCATTTCCTCGGGGCTGCTCGAATATCCGCAGTATACGCGCCCCGTCGAATTTCACGGCAGGCGCATTCCCGATGTTCTCCTGTCGGGTGACCACGAAAAGGTCGCACGCTGGAGATACGACGCATCGGTGGAACGCACCAGGAAAAAGCGTCCCGATCTGCTCGAAGGTGGTATTCCTCCATACGAATTCCGCCGCTCCGAAACTTACGGAACCCACAAAACCAAGCAGGACAAGCCATCATGAGCCGTACAAACCCAAAAAAGAATGCCGTTCTGACCGTGCTTTCGATGGTCGCGGCAATGATTCTGTCGAAAGGGTTGGGGCTGATTCGCTCCACGTGCATGGCATCGGCATACGGCACAGGATGGCAGGCAAATGCCTTTTCCGCGGCATCCCGTATTCCGCTGTCGTTCTTTGACCTGCTCTTTTCCGCGGCGATTCTCGGATGCTTTATCCCCGTCTACAACAGCTTTGCCGACCGCGAGGACAAAGATGCCGCAGAACGCGAAGCCGATACGTTTGCCTGTATTTTTCTCAATTTCGTCTTACTGCTGACGGGTCTGCTTGCCATCCTCGGCATGGTCTTTGCCCGCCCGATTCTGTCGCTCATCGCTGCCGGAATGGATGCGCAGACAACAGAACTTGCCGTGACCCTTCTGCGGATTCTGTTCCCGATGATTCTGTTCACGGGTGCGGCGTATACGCTGGTCGGAATTCTGCAATCAAAGGAGCAGTTCTTCCTGCCGTCGATGATCTCCGCGATCTCCAATGCGGGCGTCATCCTGTATTTTCTGTTCATCAACGATCCGCTCGGTGACAGAGGTATCTACGGACTTGCTGTCGCGTATCTGATTGCGTGGGCACTGCAGTTTTTTACTTTGCTGGTCCCGCTGATCCGCATGCGCTTTCCGTACCGCGCCGTGCTCGATCTTCGCAATCCTGCGCTGAAAAAGGCACTTCGGATGACGCCGCCGATCATGCTCGGTTCCTGGCTTGCGCCCATCGGTATGCTGACAGGAACACACTTCGCGGCAGAGCTCACTGTCCCCGGCGCGATCACCGTCTTTGAATATGCGATCAACATCAACAACATTCTGACAGGAATTCTGACTTACGGCATCTGCAATTTCACATTCCCACGTCTTTCCCGCCAAAATGTCACAGGAGAACGTGATGCCTTTGCATCCACCGCACGTGCCGGGATCCTCTCCGCACTTGCCATCGTTCTGCCTGTCATGGCGGCGGTGCTCATCCTGTCCCGCGAAGGAACCGCTCTGCTCTATTTCCGCGGTGAATTTACCGTCTGGGACACACTTCGCACCGCACAGACGCTTCTGTACCTTGCCATCGGTATGCCTGCGTTCTGTCTGACGGAAATTCTCTCGCGCATCATGTATGCCCGAATGTCGACCAAAATCCCGATGACAGCATCCCTTGCCGGTGCCGCTGTCAACGTCATCACAACAGCCATCCTCGTCCGCTGTTGTTCGGAATCGCTCGGTGTCGGCTGTGTCGCCATTGGCAATGCACTCGGACTCTGGGTTTGTGCGCTCGTTCTGTTCTTCGCCCTGCTGCACAGCTGTCCCGCGGTCTGCGGCAAATCCTTTTTCATCAACCTCGGCAAACTGGTTTTGCTATCTGCCGCCGCACTCGGTCTGATGCGTCTGATTTATCTCCTGCTCGCCGACGGCACAGTAACCCCGTCTTTCATCACGAACCTGCTTCTCTGCTGTGCGGTCTTTGCACCCGCCGCGCTTCTCTATCTGCTCGGTCTGAAGCTGCTTCGTGTCCGTTTCCAATAAAACCCATTCCCAAAGGAGTTGAAACGCTTGAAACAAAAGAAAGAAAAACGACCGTCCTTTTCTGCGCTCGTTTCTCACAGTCTGATTTTGCCGCTCTTTTACAGGATCGCAGTCTTTCTCTATCAGAGTGTCCGTGAAAGCGCTGTCGGAACGTTCTTCTGCGGCTATGACAAAACCAATGCCGCCATGCAGAACGGATTGCTTGCCGCCCTGCGCGAAAAGCTGTCGCTGACCGACCGCGTTCTGCGTCCGATGCGATTTACGATTGCCAAACTCTTTGACAACAGCGCCATTCTGAACCTGTTTCGCGGGATTCTTGACCGCATGAGCGGTATGCTGCTCGGCACTTACGGTATTGCGGTTCTGATCTTCAGCCTGTTCTCCGCGCTCTCCTATGCGCTTCATTATGCGGCAGGGTCCGATCCCGGCGCGGCAGATCTGGTCATCGCCGGTGCATTTCTCCTGATCGGTATCTGTCTCGTCGCGTCCAATGCGCACTTGTCTGATGCCCTGTGTTCCAGTACCCTGACTTCGTTTCTCCTGTTCACCGTCGCCGGAGCGAATAAAGAATATTTCCGTTCCGTTCCCAAAACGCACGGAAAAACGTGGATTGCCGCACTCATCGGAGCCCTGCTCGGTACTGCCGCCATCGTCATAGGACCACTGTGGATCACACTTGGCTGTATTGCGATTCTCGCGGCGTTCCTCGTTTATAAAATTCCCGAATTCGGCGTGATCGCTGTTCTGTTTCTGGCGCCGTTTCTGCCGACCAAGGCAATCATTGCGCTGATGGCATACCTGATTGTTTGCTTCTTTGTCAAGTATTTCCGCGGAAAGCGCGTCATTCACATGGAATGGATGGATATCACCGTTCTTCTGTTCGGCATTGTATTCCTGTGTGCAGGCGTCTTCTCCGCATCGCCCTCCGACTCGCTGTTTCCCGTTATGGTTTATATCTGCTTCATGTGCGGGTATTTCCTGGTTGTCAATCTCATCCGCTCCTCGGAATGGGTCAACCGCTGTTATTTATCGGTGCTGTCCTCCGCCGTCTTTGTTGCGCTGTACGGTATTTATCAGAATTTCTTTGTTACCGCCAATACGACATGGCAGGATACCGACATGTTCGGTGAAGCAACGGGACGCGTTGTCTCGACACTCGAAAACCCCAATGTTCTGGCAGAATACCTCATTATGATCCTTCCCATTGCCGCCGCAGGATTTTTGGCAGAAAAAACGCTGTCAGGAAAAATGCTGTATCTGTTCGCCGGCGGTATTCTCGGCTCCTGCCTGATCTTTACATGGTCGCGCGGCGCATGGCTTGGATTCTTAATCGCCATGATGCTGTTTCTGCTCATGTACTCCAAAAAGGTGCTGGTCATCGGTCTGTTCGGAATCCTTGCAATTCCGTTTTTGCCGTTTGTTCTTCCGCAGTCGATCCTCGATCGATTCCTGTCCATCGGTAACCTTGGTGACACCTCCACCTCGTACCGCGTGCATATCTGGGAAGGTACCTTGAATATGCTGCGCGATCACTTCCTCGGCGGTATCGGTGTCGGTACCGGTGTCTTTGGCGAGGTCTACCCGCAGTATTCGCTCTCCGGCATCGAATCTGCTCCGCACAGCCACAATCTTTATCTGCAGATTCTCGTCGAAACGGGCATCCTCGGTCTGATTCTGTTTGTGCTCGTGCTCTTCACTTTCGTCCGTCATAACTTTACGTTCTATGCAAAGCAGCTGCCCATCAAGCCCCGTGTTCGGACTGCGGCTCTTGTCTGCGGACTTCTCGCTGTGCTAGCACAGGGTATGACCGATTATATCTGGTACAATTACCGCGTTTATCTGGTCTTCTGGCTGCTGTTCGGTCTGACCGTTGCTTCTGCCAGAACCACCTGTGATGAAAACCGCGATCATCTGCACAAAGACAGCCACGGCAATACACAGACAGCAGAACTGGATATCAGCACCGCCAATCAGCTCACCGCCTCCCGCCCGGATGCTCCCGCTCCCAACGAACAATGAAAGGACAAGGTTCCGACCATGAATACACAAACAAAAAAACGCACATTCAAACTGAACTTTTTCGATTTCCTGCTCATCATTCTCGTCGTTCTCATTCTCGCCGGCGCCGGATTTCTGATTGCCGCCGGTGCTGCAAAACCTGCGGATCAAACTGTCATTGAGTATACCGTTCTTGTCAAGGAACTGCCCGAGGAAATGCATGTCACATCCGAGCCGGGTCAGTCGGTTGTCGATACCATCAAGCTCGGCAGCATCGGCGAAGTTGTATCTTATAAGATCGTTCCCGCAACCTTTGATGCGTTCGACCAGGACAACAACGTCACAGTCCACGGCGTCTATGAAGATCTTGTTTCCGCGGAATTCACCTTCCGTGCCAACGTCGAAAAAACGGATGCCTCCTATCTGATCAACAATGTCCGCATCTCTGTCGGCGCAGAAGTGCATTTCCGCACTCCCGATTTCATCGGCTTCGGTTTCGTTACTGAAGTCCGTGAAATCACAGAAGAATAAGAGAGGAGGAGCCGCCAAATGAAAAACACCAATGCAAAAAAGAATCGTTTCAATATCGTTGACTTCGTTCTGGTCATCACCATTCTCGCATGTATCATCGGTATCACCATCCGTTACAATCTGAGCGAAACACTCATCCAGAGTCAGGACAGCGCGACGGTCACGGTCATGATCCGCGGTCTTCTCGAGGAAAACGCCGATCAGCTGGTCGTCGGGGATTCCTACTTTTACCAGACAAGCGGAAAGCCCTTCGGCACACTGACCTCTGTCACGACATCCCCTGCAAAGAACCGTTATTTCAAGGATGACGGTACTGTCTATGTTTCCGAATATCCGAACCGTGTCGATGCTGTCTGCACATTGGAAATCGAAGGATACAATTCCAAGGACGGTTTCATGATCGACGGTGCAACATATGTCGGTATCGGTTCTGACATTCTGGTGCGCTCCATGCATCTGGAAACACAATGGCTCGTGCTTGACATTGAGGTACACGAATAATGTCCGCCGAGAACGGATACCGAACCCGCCAGCGTGCAGCAATTCTGCAATATTTCCAGTCTCATCCGCATGCCCATCTGACCGCAGAGGAGCTTTGTGATGCCCTGCGCGCGGACGGTATCTCCGTCGGCAAATCCACGGTGTACCGCGCACTTGACAAGCTGTGCGAGGCAGGAACAGTGCGCCGCTTCACCATGTCTGCGGGAGAAAGCGCCTGTTACCAATATGCGGGCGGTACCAAAGAAACATGCTGTACGCATTTTCATCTCAAATGCCTTGTCTGCGGTACACTGTATCATATTCCCTGCGAGCATCTCGATGAATTGAGCACCCATCTCGGCATACAACACAATTTTACGGTTGACTATGCCAAAACCGTTCTGTATGGCACCTGTGACCCGTGCAGACGGGCGCTGTTAGCTGTCAGCAAAAAAAGTGAAACCTGAATACAAAAATCGGACGGTACTGCCATCACAGCGGTACCGCCCGTTTTTATCTTCTTTATTCGACTTCAGCAAACGCGGTGTTGATCTTTTCTAGATCCCGCAGCGCCTTCTTTTCAAACTTTTCACACATCGAGGTGAATTCTTTTTTGTTGTTGCGGAACAGATTCATGATCTGCTCGTTGTAAGTACCGACCTGATAGAACTGACCGAGGTCGAAGACACGGCTGCCAAGAATGATATCGAGCATTTCCGACGATTCATCGTCACGCAGCTGCTTGCCCTCAAGGGTAATATCATAGTACGCAGGCGTGACAGTATACAGCGATTCGCATGCCATCGCTTCCAGAATCGCGCCCGTCATATCGACATCTTCGACGACGGCGGGAACGCAGATGAACGAACAGCCGTAAGGCGCGACCGTATGGTAATACTGATCCTGTGCTTCATCGTATTTCGGGTACGGCAGAATACCGAAGTCGGTATCCATATTGCGGTATTTTTTGATGATACAGAGATAACGGGAATAGAAGAGCACCTGGTCGTTTGCAAACATCGTCTCAATCAGGTCACCGCTGTGGAAGATCGAGAATGCCAGCGTTCTGTCAAAGGCAAGCTCCATATAGCGGTTGATCATATCAAGGGAACGCTCGGTGTTCAGCGTCAGTTCCAGATCGCCGTTATCATTGACCGTACAGAATTTCTCGCCTGCCGCATTGACCATACCCATCATCGAGTCCTGCCAGATACAGAAGCCGTAAAGGTCATTTTCATCATATTTGGCATCACCGTTGAGATCCTGCGAAACCTGCGAAGCCATTTCGATGAACTTATCCAGTGTCCATTTTCCGTCACGGACGAGCTGATACGGGTCTTCCATATCGTATCTGTTCAGAAGATTCTTGTTGAACAGCATACAGAAGGTACAGTCATTGTCGATGGTGGAAATATCACCGGTCGTGTAGTACATCTTTCCTTTCATTGCAAGGTCGGTGTTCGCCTTCTGATCCCACCAGGGCTGTGTCAGATCGATATGCGGAACCTCAGATGCCAGATCGAGCAGATAGTTGTTATACGAAAGCGTGGAAACGTCATACGCGCCCATCAGTGATGCGTCATAGGCAAAGTCGGATGCCATAACGCTCTTTTCGATGAACTTCGCGCCCTTGCCGGTACCGCCCTTGTCAGCGCCCATATTGTTGATTTCCACAATATCGACATTGAAGCGTTCCTCAATGGCAAGGTTGCGCTGGAAAACCGCATCGTTGATCGGCTCGCCGTTCTGTTCCTCCGCCTGGAAATCATAGATCTCCGTCCACTCGTTGTTCCAGTTGCCGGCAGTCAGAATGTCAAACGTCTTGCCGCCGAAATCGTTGTCGGGAACATCGGCATACAGACGGGTTTCGACCGGTTCCGTTTCCATAGCCGCCGTTGTCTGTCCGACCGCTTCGGTTACCGCGGTGCTGTCACCGGATGTGCCGCCGCATGCCGCCGTACCAAGCAGAGTTACCAGCAAAAGTGCCGCCGCTGTTAAGTGTTTTGCGTACATGATCAAATCCTCCGTTTCATTCGATCGATTGGTTTTCTCCATTATACACGATATCCTATATTTTTGCAAGCCTTTTTTTGCACTTTTTATCAAAATACAGAAAAATCATCACCGATGGCAAAGGAATAGATTCTGACATCCGAAACAGGACGGCAATAAAGCTGCTCCGCCGCCGCACGGTAGTATCGAAGCTGTCCCGCATAACGGTCCGACAAAATCCGCTCCACCTGCTCCCGATCCTCACAGACAGACCGCGGAAAATGGTCGGTCTTATAATCAATCAGAACCAGACGGTCCTCGGAATCGATATAACAGCAGTCGATGATGCCCTGTACAAGCACCTGCGCATCATTCCCCCGGTACGTCGGAAGCTCAGACGCCGACACAAACAGATTGAACCGCATCTCACGCTGTACCGATTTTGCATAAGCAAGACGGCGGAACAGGCGGCTGGAAAGAAACCGCACAAGCGCAGTACGGTCAATGCGCGATACCGTTTCCTCTGTCAGATAATGGCCCTCTCGCAGACGTGCGATTTCCCGATCGATGCGCTCCCCGGACGGAATCGCTGTTTCGGCAAGTGCTGTAAAATCGCAGAACTGCATGAATTGGTGCGTTGCCGTTCCGCGCTCAGCGGCAGTTGCACGTGCATCCTCTTCTTTCTGCAGAAAACGCGGTTTGGCATATTCTTTTTCGACAGACACAGCGTCGTCCGCAGTCGTTTCCGATGTCGTTGCTTCCGTTCGGCTCTGCATCCGCAAAAGCTCGGATACCGACAGCTTTGCAGGAAGATCGGTCAGGTGTGCATCGGGATAGACAAACGAAAATGTCTTTGCAATCGCCGCCTTTGCCGCACGGTAACCGACCTCGTCCTCGACAGATTCCATCGCCATATCCGGAACATCGGGAATGGACACACCGTCCCCGCCCGTCGGATAGACAACGGACACGGGATAGCAGGTACTGTTTTTGTGCGCGGCACAGGCAATCAGCATCCATGCGAGGGTTGTATTCTCGCTCATCACATCGTCTGCTGTGACATCAGAAACAGAGGAAAACGCAAAGCTGTCCACATAATCGGCGGGAGCCTTATGCGTTCCGCAAACATACAGCTGTTCTCTCGCACGTGTCAGCGCGACGTACAAAACGCGCATTTCCTCTTCCTTTTGCTTGCGGGCGATTTCCGCCTTGACACATTCGCGCATCGGGTGATTGATTTTCGCAAAGCCGCTTTCCTCGCCAAGATACGTGGCAATACCGCCGTCCGCATCCATCAGAACCGGTGCGCGCTGGTCAGCCGCATTGAAGCGTTTTCCGCATCCTGCGACAAAGCATACGGGAAATTCAAGACCTTTGGACTGGTGTACCGTCATGATCCGCACCGCGTCCGCATCTTCACCCGACAAGAGCACCGGCGGCATCTGCGCCTTTTCCTCAATGACCGAGGAGATAAACGCAACAAACTGGTAAAGTCCCTGATAGCCGCCGCGCTCAAACGATCTCGAATATTCGTAAAACATCATCAGATTCGCACGCATCTGGGCGCTGTCGAGTGCTTCGGAAAACAGCTCATGCTTTTCTTTTTCATAGACGAGCGACAATATTCCCGTATCGCCGTACAGCATCCATAAAAACCGATCGACGGGCATACCCACGGACATATGTCGGTAATACGCAAGCCGCTCCAGAAAATGCTTGCCTTTCGCAAATCCCGTTTCTGCGGTAAAGGCACACAGCGCATCGTAAAGCATTCCGTCGGGATACGTTCTGCGCATATAGATCAGCTCATCCAGCGTCACGCGGTACAAGGGACTGCGCAGAAGCCCGGCAAGACAGACATCCCGGCTCGGATTGTCGATGACGGCAAGCAGACAGTACACAAGCAGTACCTCTGCATTTTCAAAAAACGCACGGGAAACATTGTTGAAGCTCGGAATTCCGCGTGCTTCCAGCGCATGCTCAATCTGCGCGGCAGAGGACTTCGTACTGCGCATCAGTACCGCAATATCGCGCGGACGGATTCTTGTCCCATCGCGCTTGAAGCCGTCCCGCAGAAGCGATGCAATCTGATCGGCGATATAGTCAGCCTCGGTATAGACATCCGACGCCGTTTCCTGCTCCGCCGCGTCTTCTTCGCCCTCCTCAATCTCTTCCTTATCCGAGGACAAAACAGCAAAGGTCACCTTGGTCTGCGGTGTTTGTCCCTCTGTCTTTTTGGCATATCGGAGCGCATCCTCCTCGGTATACGGCAGAGAGGAAGCGCCGCAGCCGAACAAAACGGAAAATACCAGATTGGAGTAGTCAATGACCTGCTCGTCACAGCGGAAGTTGTCCGATAAAAAGACCGTCCGACCGCGTTTGGGGTCTTTGGCAAACGACGCACGGTAGCCGAGAAACAAGGCAGGGGACGCGCCGCGGAAGCCGTAGATGCTCTGCTTGGCATCCCCGACCATAAAGCGGTTGTCATCCCTTGCAATCGCACGGAAAATGAGATCCTGTACCGGGCTGACATCCTGATATTCGTCGATGTAGATTTCGGTATATTTCATTGCCTCGGCACGGGCGGTATCGGTTGGCGCATCGGTTTCAAAATCCCACAGAAGCCGCAGTGCAAGCCGTCCCATATCGCCGAAGTCCAACTGACCGCGGCGATTTTTCTCCCGTTCCAGTCGTTCTTCGTACATCGACAGGAAGGTATGCAGTTTTCCGATCACCTCTGCCTGCCCGAGAAGCAGTGCGGACAGTTCCTCCGCCGTTACGGAGAAAAACCGCGCAAGATAACCCTCCCGCCGTTCTCCGAAGGTATCATGCCGCGCCTTTGCACCAACGATTTCCTCAGTTTTCTTATCGCCGCGGATACCGGATTTAAGCCCCGGTGCGGAAAACGACGCAAAATGCGTACGAACCGCGTCATATGACGGATTCTGCTCAAGCAAGGCTGCCAGCGTTAAAAGCCATTCCCTCTCATAAAAGAAGCAATCGCCGTAGTTTTTGACATAGACTGCATCGGTAGAAAGATATTCGCACATCTGCTCATATCGCGCACACCACGTTGTTGCAAACGAACGCAAATCGGATAAGAGGTTTATACCCGCGTCCGATGACAGAAAATCCGCATGGGCGGCTGTCAGGAGTTTTTCTTTCTGCCCCTTCAGCCAGTCAACACCCTCGGTATAGCCGTTCAGCGTCTCACGTACCGACAAAAACACTTCAGCCAAAGCCGATGCATTGCGGGAGGATGCAAACAGATCGCAGAACGCACCGAAGCCTTCGATGGCTGTTGCGTCCCCCTCGCCCTCAAAGCAGTCCTCAATCAGCGTATCCATGACGGTTTTTGAAAGGAGCTTTGCCTGTGTTTCATCAGCGACCGAAACGCGCGGAGAAAGTCCCAGATCGTCAAAATGCGTGCGGATCAGATCAAGACAGAAGCTGTCAATCGTGCAGATCTTGGCACGTCCGACAGACAGAAGCTGGGTATGCAGACGGCGGTTTCCGGGATTTTTTGCAAGCTCCCGTTCCAATGCCGCGCGGATACGCGATTTGAGTTCTGCAGCCGCCGCTTTCGTAAAGGTTACGACAAGCACCGTGGACAGATCAAGCGCATCGTTGTCATCCAGTACACGCGAGAGGATCCGCTCGGTCAGCACCGCGGTTTTGCCGGATCCTGCCGCCGCTGAAACGAGCAGGGTTTCCCCGCGCGACAGGATGGCATCCCGCTGTCCCTGTGTCCATTTTTCATCAAGTTGATACATGTCCGCTCACACCTCCTCTGCAAACCATTTTCATTGCGCAGTACGCACACGGATCGCGTCCCGTCTCGGATGCCGAAACGGAAATCGGAACCGCATCTGCGCATCCGTGCTTCATTTCCATGGTGATCTCCGCCACGGTATGCTCGACGTCCCGCATCAGTGCGCCGAAGTCCTCCAGCGACTGTACCGGTGCGCTCTTTTGAAGACTTCCGTCCTTTTTCAGCTTGACGGGAATATATCTGCCGCCAAGACCGTGCTCCATTGCCAAAAGGACATCCATATCGTCAAGGAACAGCCCCGAACGCTTCATGCTGTTTTCTGCCGCCGCAAGTGCTTCCTCTTTGGTCGGCGTTCCGTTGTGCGTGACCTCTGTCGGCTCCGCACCCATATAGAGAATTCCCGCAGGACGAATCTCACCTCTATACCGCGTATTGCCGTTCTTCCAGACCGCGAACAGATACAACAGCATCTGCAGATTGATGCCCGCGGCAACATCGTCGAGCGAAAACCGCTTGACGTAAGTTTTATAGTCCACGACGCGCACGTATGTCACACCGTCTTTTTCATAGGTATCCACGCGGTCGATGGAACCGTATAAACGGATGCGCGTACCGTCGTCTGCCGTGATGGCAAGCGTCGGAATCGCCCGTCTGTCATCGCCGCCGACGGGAAGTTCAAAATCGCGCGGCACAAAATCGCTGTGCTCAAATTCATGCATCAGATTCCGCGCAATGACAGAAGCCGATTTTTGCAGGCGCGAAAACAGATGTCGGATGCGTGCTGGCTGACGGGTATCCCACCGGGCACCGCAGACCGATGTCAGATACGACTGCACCAGTTCTCCGATGACGCCGTTCAATACGTTCTCATCGGCAAAACGCGCAGGATCATCGTCGGATGCGTAAAGCTCCATAAAGCGGCGCAGGACATCGTGTACAAACGATCCGATATCCGCACCGTCAAAGGCAGCGCGTTTCGTCTCCTTCAGTTTCAGCACATACCCGCAGAAATACGCAAAGCGACACATGACATAGCTTTCCAGCCGCGACTGTGTCATCGATATGGTATCGCCGAACAGCATCC
>JAFYTT010000285.1 GCA_017558715.1 Clostridia bacterium
GCAAAGGTATGGCGCAGGTCGTGGAAGCGCACCTTTTTGCATCCCGCGCGTTCCAGCGTAGTCTGCATCCGTTCATAGATCGTGGACGGATTGCGCGGCTGATCTTCGATGATCGGCGACGGAAACATCCACCGCGAATCGACCGTTTTCTTGTACTCCGCCAGCACACCGACCACCGATGTCGGCAGGATGATCGTGCGGTCGGAGGTTTTCGTCTTCGGCTTGTTGACGGTCAGCTTGCCGTTCACGCAGTAGACCTGCCGCTGAATGTGCAGCTCCCCCGTGCGGAAGTTGAGATCACTCCATTGCAGACCGAGCAGTTCCCCGCGCCGCATTCCCGTGGATAGGTCGAGTAAGAACATTTCATAGAAACCGTCTTCCTTTGCCTGAAGCAGGAATCGCCGCATCTCGTCCCTGGATAGCACCTCCATTTCCTTTGCTTTCTTCGGCGGCAGCTTGCATCCGATGGCGGGATTGCGTGTGATCAGTCCGTCCTGCACCGCCCGTTCAAGTGCCGCCCGACAGCTTGCATGGACGCCGCGCACCATGCGGTCGGACAATCCCGGTCCGTACTTCTCCACATACTGAAGCCGCCCCGATTTTTTGATCTTGCCGTAGAAGGTCTGCAGATCGTTCTGCGTGAGTCTGTCCAGCGGGATGTCACCGATGTGCGGAATGATGTGCAGGTAGATACGATCCTCATAACCAGACTGTGTGGTCGCGCGGATGGTCGGTCTGCAGTAGGTCTGGTACCACAAATCGATCCAGTCGCCGAACAGCATGTCCGGCTTCGGTTTTTTCGGAAGCCGCCCGAACAGATGGGCGACTTCTTTTTTCAGTTTTTCCAGCTTCTCGCGGCATTCCGCCTCGGTTTTCGCTGTGACATTCTTGGTGATCGGGTTTCCGTTGTCCTTATAATCGACGACGATGCGTCCTTCCCATCGCCCATCCTTGCGCAGGAAAACACTGCCTTCGCCTTGCTTTTTCTTCTTTTTCGCCATTACTCAAACTCACCTCCGATGAAGTCATCCATGAATCCGCCCACGATCTCGGCGGCATTTTTCTGCATGTCGGTGGTGACGTGGGTGTAGGTGTCGAGTGTGAAGGAAGCATTTGTGTGTCCGAGGATGCCCGACAGCGTTTTTGCATCGACGCCGCTGGTCAGCGCGTGGGTGGCGAAGGTGTGGCGCAGATCGTGGAACCGAATGTCGGGCAGTCCCGCCGCTTTGAGAATCGACTTCAGCTTTCCGTATGCCGTGCTCGGATTCATCGGTTTTTCCGGCTCCAGCAGATTCGGGAAGATCCAATCATTCAGCGCACATTCCTTTCGCTCGGTGAGGATGCGGAGCGTGCTTGCCGGCAGACGGATGATGCGCTTGCCCTTCTCGGTCTTCGTTTCACCGATTTCCAGCTTTCCACCCTCCCCATTACTGATCGACCGCTCAATTTTCAGCGTACCTTTCTCAATATCAAGATCGCTCCACTTCAGCCCACAGATCTCGCCGCGGCGCAGTCCTGTGGTGATCTCGGTGTAGAAGAAGTCCCGCCACAGCGGTTCGCGCTCGATGGCTTCGATGAACACCGCCAGCTCTGATTCATTCAGAATCTTTTTGTCGGGATAATTGCATTTCGGAATCTTCGTTCCCGCGGTCGGATTCTTTGCAATCAGCCGCGCCTGAACTGCCGCTTCCATCACCTCATGCAGGAGCATATGGATGCTTCGCACAGAGGAATCGGACAGTCCGGTGCCGTATTTTTCACGGCACACCGCTCTGCCGTCGCGCTTCAGCTTGTTATACATCCGCTGAATCTGCTGTGTGGTGATGAGGCTGATTTGCTTGTCACCGAGGTAACGGTTGATCTGTTTTGCGTATATGCGGTAGCCGCGGACGGTGCTCGGGCGGAGCGTGACCTCGGCGTAGTCCTTGAACCAACGCTCGAACCATTCGCCGAGCGTCATGCGGCTTTCCTCGGTCAAGTCAACGCCGCGGTAGGCTTCGATGGCGCGATGAAGCTTCGGGAGCAGTTCCTTCTGCGTCTTCGCCTGCACCCATTTGTAAAGGTAGCTGCCGTCCGCCTTGTGTCCGATCACGATCGCACCTTCCCACCGACCGTCCGCACGCTTGCGGATCATGCCGTCGCCGTTTGGTCTTCGTTTTGCCATGAGGCATCATCTCCTTTCGTTTTGGTTTTCAGTACAACACAATACCACATCCGGCGCGATATATCCAGGCAGAACCTGCTTTGTTATCAGAATGTTATCAATTATAATACTCATCCTCCTCCCCGTTCTCCGTGCTCATCTCGCCGATAATCCTGCCGACATCGACCTGTCCGCGCATCTTTGCCACGTTTTCCTGCGCCTCTTTGCGAACCGCTTCGATTTCTCTCCAGTTGAATTCATTCTGATACCCGACGAACTGGCTGAGCATATCCAGCTGTACTGCATATCGGTACAGGCTTTTGGACAGGCGAATGTTGATGGGATTCAGCGCGTAGGCAATGGCTTCGCGCATCTCTTTTGTCAGCACCTCGGCATGTTGATCCAGCACAATCTGTGAGATGTACTGCTCCAGCGCCTTGGAAACGAATGCGGAGAACGAATTCACCCCCGCAAGCTCCTCAAACATTTCGGCGCGTTTGACCAGAGTTTCGTCAATATAAATCGTCTTGCGGATACCTTCTTTGACTTCCGCCGCTTCATTTTTATCTTTCATCATAAAATATTTCCTTTCTAATTTTTGGTTTTTTCTCAAAATATCGATCTTTTTCGGAATGTTCACACCCCGAAAGCGGGGGATGTGCCGCCGAAATTGCGGATTTGTCACACGATCGGGGGTGTGAATCCCGAAAATGGCTACATAAAAGCTATCTTTCAGCTATCTGCCAAAATCTTTCAAAATCGCCCGAAAGCTCCGTTTTTCTCGTTTATTTCGGTCGGCTGTTGCCGTCCGATGTGGAAAAAAGCGGGTGTGAGCCAGCACCCATTTAACCTGCTTGAAAAAATCAGTCGTTATTCCCCTGATTCTCGCATTTTCCGTGTTTACGGTCGTATTCTTCAAGCCTGCGCTGTGCTTCCGCCCTTGCCGCTTCCTCCTGCAGGCGTTTCATCTGCACCGCATCATGGTACGCAACCGCATCTACAATCGGACGGATGGTGTA
>JAFYTT010000286.1 GCA_017558715.1 Clostridia bacterium
CAAACTGGATCAGCTGCGCAGGATGGCTCTGCCGTCATTTCTGGGAATACTATCTGTATACCGGTGACGAAACACTTTTGCGCGAGGAAATTCTGCCGTTTATGTACGAGGCGGCGCAGTTCTTCCGCGATTATGCTGTGGATGACGGCGATTTTGTCCGTCTGTATCCGTCTGTATCCCCCGAAAATACACCGTCCAATCTGATGCATCTGCGCACGGTCTCCCACTCCGGTCATCCCAGTCCCGCCGTACAGAATGCGACGATGGATTTTGCCGTGATGAAGGAACTTCTGACCAATCTCCTCGACGGCATCGCAGTCACAGGCATGTATGCCGACGAGGCGGATGCCTTTCGAACGCTGCTTGCTAAGATCCCCGCTTATCAGATCAATGAGGACGGTGCGGTCAAGGAATGGATGCACCCTGACCTTTGCGACAACTACCACCACAGACATCTGTCCCATATCTATCCGATTTTCCCCGGCAATGAAGTGACAGCCTTCAACGATCCCGATTTGTTCGAAAGATTCCGCCGCGCTGTAGAATTGCGGAAACTCGGAAGCCAGTCGGGGTGGTCGCTGACTCATATGGCGTGTATCTATGCACGTCTTGGTGAGGCAGAACGCGCCGTCGGATGCCTTGACATCATGACAAAGAGCGTCGTTCTCGATTCGCTGTTCACCATCCATAATGACTGGCGGCACATGGGCATGACGCTCAACTGGGAGGATTCCGCCATCGTACAGCTCGATGCTGCATTCGGTGCGGTCAATGCGCTGCAGGAGATGCTGTTCTGTCCGCAGAAGGATGCGCTCTCTGTCCTGCCCGCACTTCCCGACCGCTTATCCCACGGACAGGCGCGAGGATTTGTGTTCCCGGGCGGTACGCTTGACCTTGCGTGGGAAGATGACGGTACCGTCACCGTCACCGTGCATGCCCGCCTGCCGCTTGATATGGCACTTCTGTTGTGTGGGGAGAAGCGCGCACAAATCACACTCGATGCAGGTGCATGCGGAACATGGTCATTTTCCCGCATCTGACAGACTATTTTAACAAAAAATCTGAGAAGTTTATGGATTTCTTTCCATATATTATTGACAAAAACAAACATTATGGTATAATATATACGATATAGGGATTCAAAACAAGGACATCTGAGCTGACCGTTTTTGATATGTTTGCATCCCACAGAGTATGATTCTGAAATACATCATAAAATACAGGAGATAATCAAATGGAAAAATTGGCAATCCTCGGCGGTACCCCCGTCCTCACTCCCGACTCCATTCCCGCAGATAAGGCTGACAAGCTGTTCCGCAAGATGGTTCTGACCGATGAAGCAAAGGCAGCTGCCATGGAAGTCATCGAACGCGGTGCGTTCTCTTTCACCGACGTTACCGAAAAGTTCCAGGAAGAGTTCGCTGCATGGCAGGGTACGGACTACTGTATCGCATACTGCAACGGTACGATGGCACTGACCTCCGCAATGTATGCCATCGGTCTGGGCGAAGGCGACGAAATCATCTGCCCGACCAAGACCTACTGGGGTTCCGTTTCCCAGGCAATCAACTTCGGCGCATCTGCGGTCTTCTGCAATATCAACGATATGCTGAGCATGGATCCCGCCGACCTGGAAAGATGCATCACGCCCCGTACCAAGGCAATCATGGTTGTCCACTATTATTCCTACCCCGCTGATATGGACCCGATCATGGAGATCGCAAGAAAGCACAACCTGAAGGTCATCGAAGACGTTTCCCACGCACAGGGCGGTTACTACAAGGGCAAGAAGCTCGGTACGTTCGGTGACGTTGCTGCAATG
>JAFYTT010000287.1 GCA_017558715.1 Clostridia bacterium
CATTGCCGATACTGCCGATGCGCTGTATGCCGTCAAGACGCTCGTGTTTGAGCAGAAGAAGTATACGATGGACGAGATGATCGCCGCACTGGAAGACAACTGTGAAGGGCACGATGCGCTGTGGCAGGACTGCAAAAACGCACCGAAATTCGGCAACGACATTCCCGATGTGGACAATCTCTGCGCCGCCATCGTCGATCATTTCTTTGCGTATCTGAAGACGAAGAATACCTTCCGCGGCGGTGTGTTTACCGGCGGATGCAGTCCGTTCAGCCGTGCGGCGAACAACGGACGCGCGACAGGTGCACTTCCCAACGGTCGCCATTCCGGAGACGCTACCTTTGCCGACAGCGTTGCGGCAGTACCCGGATGTGACGTCAAGGGACCGACGGCCGCACTCAAATCGATGATGTGCTACAACCAGACTGAAGCCTGCTCCGGCTTTGTCACGCAGATGAAGTTTGACAAAAAGCTCTTTGCATCGGACAAGGGCATCGAAACCTTTATCATGATGGCAAAGACCTACTTTGCAAACGGCGGACAGCAGCTGTCGATCAACGTCCTCGACCGCGCAACGCTTCTTGCGGCACAAAAGAACCCCGAGCAGTACAAAAATCTGATCGTCCGCGTCGGCGGTTACAGTGACTATTTCTGCAATATTTCCAAAGATTTACAGCAGAATGTCATTGATCGGTCGGAATTTGCGTTCTGAAGGAACCGAAAACGCTATATCTGAAAATAATAAGGTCAATGGAATGACCGTCCGTGTTTTGAACAAGTTTCTGTTCAGAATAACGGAGATCATTCCATTGACCTATTGATTCCTATGGGAGAGGGCAGGGTATTTGTCTCCTCTTCGTTGGAACGTTTTATGTGATTTCAATCTGAACCGCGCGCATCGCCTCCAGGGCAGTCGTATGACTTTCGTTTGTCACGCCCGCACAGCAGGATGCATCCACGGTAATCGGTACTTCCGGGAATGCCGCCTTCAGGATCATGGCATTGGAAATCACGCAGATATCCGTGCACAGACCGCACAGCGTAATGCTGTCGATTGTTTCGCCAAAATTCGCGAGCATTTCGGGAAGTTTTACACAGCCAAATGTCGGTTTATCGATGTAGGAAATGTGATTTGACGGCAGCGTTTCTGTGAGCTTTCGGATTTCGTCGCAGATCTGCCATCCGTCGCTGTCCTTGATACAATGCGGTACGGGCAGCTTTCTGCCTTCCTGCGTTTCCATGTAATCGCCAAAATGCGTATCGCGCGTGAAAATGATTCTGCCGTCAAACTGCTTGATCTTTTCGACGACATTCGGAACGATTGCGGCTGCTTGCTCGCTTCCGAGACTTCCTGTGATAAAATCTGCCTGCATATCAACAACAATTAAGAATTTCATGTTTTTTCCTCCGTTTAACAGATGTTTATGGTTGATCGATTTTGGTTTTTTCGGTATTGGAATCCTGAAAATCAATGATCGGTTACTCGCCAAAACGGCAAAAAGCCTGCAGGTCGTCAAATCCACCGTGGGGATACTTGCTGATGTCTGCATTGTTCCGATTGATCAGGCAATCGGTAAGCAAAAACACGCTCATGCCGAGCTCGGATGCGATCATATCCTCCGCCGCATCATTACCAACCATCAGACATTCCTCGGCAGAAACATCCAGCGTCTGCAGGATATCCCGGTAATAATCGGGATTCGGTTTGCAGAATCGGGAGGATTCGTAGGTGGTGATCATGGCAAAGTCGGATGCATCCAGTCCCGCCCACTGAATACGGCTTTCTGTCGCAATGCGAGGAAACAGCGGATTGGTTGCGAGAACGATTTGCATCCCGTGTTGTTTGAGGTGTTTCACAATGTCATTTGCGCGTGGCGTGAAACCGCAGATATCCTTGATTTTCTGGAAATCCGTTCTGTAAAATTCATCAAAGATATGGGTGTCCAAAAGGACCTTCTCGCCGAACACGGAACAGAGGACATTCCAGAATACCGTCTCGTTGGTCTGTTCTCCTGTGTTTTTTACCATAGCGGCTGTTCCTGCCATAATCGCATCTGCCATTGTTTTGTGGTCATATCCTGCGGGGACAGCAGTTTTTACGAGACCGCCGATATAAGCCTTTGCAAAGTTATCCTGATCCATCGGAAGCAGGGTTCCGTCAAGGTCAAATAATACGGTTTTGATATTCATTGCTGTTTGTTCCTTCTCTATATACTTATGCATGTGATGAAACGGTTTCTCTCACGGCTCCTGTGAAGCTGACGTTTATAATATGATATCACATTTTTCGCCGCGATTCAATATGAGAAGCGATAATTTGCAAAAAAAGATGCCGACTGCGAAATTAGCAGAACGGCATCGTTCCTGTTTGATCTGTTCTAATTACGAAAACAGCGGAAAATACATATAAAGCGGCGTACATCTGCCGTTGACAAAGATTTCAAGAACCATTCTGTTTTCAGACGCTACCGTATCGCCCGCTCTGATCACGAAGTCGGCAGTACCCTGACCGCTGGTATGTGGATTGAACGCCTTGGTCATCAGCGTTCTCTTGCCTTCTGCCGTGAATCCGTCGGGAAGAAGCCAACGAAGCTGTATTGTGCGCGGTTCATCCTCAAAGAACTGCTTGGACTGAATCTCAAGGTGAACACCGATCTCGCCGCCCGGCTGAATTTCCGGCGCACGGTCAAGGGTGAGATTGGCATACATCATCACGTTTTCCGCATAAACCGTATAGGGCTTCAGACTCTTTGCAACCTCTCCGGCTTTCTTTGCCAGTGCCAGAAGCTGCTCGTAAACACCGCTTGTATCGGTTGCATCGCCGAATTCTACCGTGTAGCCGGGCAGCTGTTCTCCCGAATACATCCAGCTTGCGTGACGGATGGAATGTGCGCCGACAACAGTCGGTGCCAGCTTGACCACGCGCTCGGTCAGTTCGGTGCAGGTCTTGGGGATATTCTTGCCGTTGTTTCCCTTGGCGATGGAAACGGTGACGATGTCGTCGCCGATATACTCGCTCCAATCCTTCGGTACACGCGCGGTGCCGTACAGAATACCCATCGTTGCGCCGACAGTTGCACCGGTACAGTCGGTATCGTCGCCGCAGTTGATCGCGGTGATCATGGATTTTTTGAAGTCACCCTCACCCCAGAGCAGACCGATGACCGCATAGGTCACATTGGAAGGCGCCTCAAACCAGCCGTCTCCGATGTCCGCGTTCATTTTCTGCACGGCGTTTCTGACATCTGACCATACCATTCCTTTTTCGTAACATGCAAGGACGAATTGGATGCTTTTTGCCATTCTTGAATATTCGGGAATTGCCGCAAGACCAATTTCAATACACTGTTTCAGATCACTGACCGCAAATGCCGCCGACTGCATTGCCGCGACAAATGCCGCCGCAAACGTACCCTCGCCGGAGCCGTGATCCACCATGGCATCCTCCATGGCGTATTTTGCTGCGATATGGGGCATAGCAGGGCAAACGGTTGCCCAGATCTCACTTCGGATCCATGCACCGTTGGAGTGCTGCCAGTCGTTATCATAGTCCCCTGACATGGGAGGCGGAAGACCGCGCTTCATATTCGCTTTGCAAATGCCGTATTCATTCCAATGGGGAACGATAAAAGAGATCCAATGCTCGCCGAGTGTCGATGCATTGACGTTGAAAGCGCCGCAGTTTTCCAATGCATAAAGCCAGATCAGCTGAAGATCCAGATCGTCATTTGGAAGCACTTCTTTGGGTTTGGTGGCGAATCCTTGAATATCAAGAAGCTCGCGTCTTCCCTCGTATGGCGTTCCCATCGTTCCGCCGATGTTTTTTCCGATCCAACAGGCATATACCTTGTCCCTGTAGCTTTCATAATTCAGCTTCATCGTATTCACTGTACCTTTCCATAGATGTATTTCAAGATGAGTTGTATTCCGGGGTTATCTGGGAATTGTATGGTTGTTTCTTTGAAGGATCATACGATTCTGTCAATCGCCGGATCGTCGAGTCTGACGCGGCGGCCTTCGGCAACGGAAACATAGCAGGCAAGAACCATGCGGAGCGAATCGCGCGCTTCATAAACCGAGCAGATCGGTCCGCGCTCGCCTTTTAAGAATTGGGCAAACGGATATGCCTGCGCCTTGATGCGTTCACCGTGTGCGGGCGGGCTGGGAATGTTGGAATCTGTCCAATCCGCGTCGCCGTTTTTGTACCATTTCAGACCGGTCAAGCCTTCAGGGCGCGGCTTGGATGCCGATACTGCATCACCGTAATACTGTGCGACAGATCCGTCTGCGCAGTAGATCTCGGTGGTGATTTCCGCGGCAGATGCCATGAAATAACAGCTGATTTCGGCGATCATGCCGTTCGGATACTTGAACAGCGCAACACCGCCGTCGTTTTTGATATTGGTCATTGTGGACATTTCGCACATAACGCTTTCCGGAACGCCGAATATCCAGTTGAGCATGTCGATCGGATGCGCAGAGTCATCGGCGAAGATGTCGCGGTTCAGCTCGGGCTGGGTGTGCCATGCCTTGTCAAAGCCCGCCCAGGTGTGCGTGCTGAGCGAATGACGGCGGCGGTAAAGGAATACCTTTCCAAGCTCTTCTTCATCAATGATTTTCTTCATGCGGATATTCTGGTCGTCGACACGCATCTGATAACCGAGGGTAAAGGGGACGTTGTACTTTTCGACTGCCGCAACCATGCGATTTGCCTGTTCGAGGTTGAGCGCCATCGGCTTGTAGCAGATGATTGCCTTTCCTGCCGCCGCTGCCTGTTCTACCAGCTCACAGTGGTAAACCGTCTCGGAAGAAACGACGACTGCCGTGATTTCTTTATCACCGAGGATGTCATCAAGGGATTTTACGACGGTTTTGAGTGCCGCCGCGTTCTGATTGGCGCGTTCCGCATCGTGGTCATAGAGTCCGGCAATTTCAATGCCGAGCGAAGGATCGTTTGCCCATACCGCTCCGTAGGTCATGACATGACCGTGAGCCGAACCGAGGATACCTACTTTTACTGCCATTGTTGTAATCTCCTTTGTATTGTTATTACGCGAAAATTCAGCCTGCGGCTGTCATTTCGATGGTTATTCTATGGATATTTGACTCATTTGCGCAGTGCAGCTGCTGTTTGCGTGCACCTCATCTTTTTACTACATTATAACGCATTATCGAAACAATGTCAATATCTATCGAAACAATGTTGATTTCCATTGGCATGGCGGTGAATTGCTGTTCCGATGAATCATAAATAGACGGTTCAGACAGCATGGGATTGCCCAAATCATGAAAATTTACAATTTCCGCCTTACAATATCAGATCGATTATGGTAACATATGTGCAGAATAGATAGAAATTGTCACGGACACCGCAGTATTGATTTGATTCCAATATGGCGGCGTCATGGATTACAGTCAAAAAAGTGGAAATCATAACAAATGCACGATCAAGACATTACGTCCTTTTGTCAGGAGATACATGATCAGAAAGGAAATTTTATGAAACAGGAAATCAAAATTAAAAACATTCACGGCAGAGAAATACTCGACTCCCGCGGAAATCCGACCGTGGAAGTCGATGTGACACTGGAAAACGGCGTCATGGGACGGGCATCGGTTCCGTCCGGCGCTTCTACGGGTATTTATGAAGCGTGTGAGCTTCGTGACGGCGACAAGGCAAGATATCTTGGCAAAGGTGTTCTGCGAGCGGTTGCCTCTGTCAACGGAGAAATCGCAGACGCACTTGTCGGCAAAAACGGATTGGAACAGGAAACCATTGACCGCCTGATGATCGATCTTGACGGTACACCGAACAAGAGCCGTCTCGGTGCAAACGCCATGCTCGGTGTTTCGCTTGCGTGCGCCAAAGCCGCTGCTGCCGCGACTGGTGTGTCGCTGTACCGTTCAATCGGCGGTGAGGGCGCTTGTGTCCTTCCCGTTCCGATGATGAATATTCTCAACGGCGGTGCACATGCTGCGAACAATGTCGATATCCAGGAAGTTATGATTATGCCCATTTCCGCACCGACATGGACAGAGGCGATGCGTCGGTGTGCTGAGGTATTCCACACGCTGAAAATCGTTCTGAAGGAGAACAACATTCCTGTAACAGGTGTCGGCGATGAAGGCGGTTATGCGCCGATGCTTGCGCGTGACGAGGATGCACTTGCGATGATCGTAGCCGCAATCGAGCGGGCAGGCTATGTTCCGGGACAGGACTTCCGCATTGCCATTGATGCCGCATCCTCCGAGTGGTACGATGAGACACTCGATGCTTATCGTCTGCCGAAAGCGGATCAGGTTTTGACCCGTGAGGACATGATTGCCATGTGGACTGCATTTGCGGAAAAATACCCGATCATTTCCCTGGAAGACGGTATGGGTGAGACGGACTATGTCGGCTGGGATATGCTGACACATGCGCTCGGCGAAAAGATTCAGCTTGTCGGCGATGACCTGTTTGTCACCAATACCAAGCTGCTCGGGGAGGGTATTGACCGCGGCATTGCCAATTCGATTCTGATCAAGGTCAACCAGATCGGTACACTGACCGAAACGCTGGAAGCGATCAAAATGGCACACGATGCGGGCTATACCGCGATTGTGTCCCACCGTTCCGGCGAAACCGAAGATACGACGATTGCCGATATTGTGGTTGCCGTCAACGCAGGTCAGATCAAGACCGGTGCTCCAAGCAGAAGCGACCGTGCCGCGAAATATAATCAGCTCCTTCGCATTGAGGAAGAGCTTGGCGCGCGTGCGGTATATCCCGGTATCAAAGCGTTTTCAAACCTGAAGACGAATGACTGAAAGATCATACAATTATCATTGAAGGAGAGCACTTATGAAACGACTTACCCTTGGTACACCGGAGAAGCTGGTGCCGTCCACATTCTGTCGGGGCTTCCATTATGAGGAAACCAACATTTCTTATCCTGTGGAACAGCTGCATTTCAGACAGACAAAGCGCGGTTTTCTGATTGAGTTTCCGATCGAGGACGATACGCAGATTTACGGATTCGGTCTGCAGCTGAAGCAGTTCAATCATCGCGGACGGAAGCTGAATCTGGTTGTCAATGCAGACCCGGTCTCATCCAACGGTCACAGCCATGCCCCTGTTCCGTTTTTTGTCACAAACAAGGGCTACGGGATGTATTTCGATACCGCACGCTATATCGAGGTCTATTGCGGTTATCAGAAAAACGACGGCAGCACGACCGAAACCAATCAAGTATCCGTGATCCATGACAATACGGATGATCTCTACGCCGTCAGACGGGTCGGCAGTGCGGTCATGAGTGTTCTGATTCCTGCCGCAGAGGGTGTGGATGTCTATCTTATGGAGGGTGATACGATTACCGATATCGTCAGCCAGTATAATATGCTCTCCGGCGGCGGCTGCGATGTCTCGGAATGGGGACTTGGTGTTCTCTATCGCTGCAGCGCGAAGTATACGGATGCACAGGTCATGAAAATGGCAGATTATTTCTGTGATCATGACATCCCGCTCGATATTCTCGGTCTGGAACCCGGCTGGCAGACACATACCTATTCCTGCTCGTATCTCTGGAGCGATAAGTTCCCGAACCCCAAAAAGCTGGTGGAAGATCTGGGGGAACGCGGCATCCATGTCAATCTCTGGCAGCATGCATTCACGCATCCGACAGCACCGATCTATGAAGATATCCGACCGCACAGCGGCAATTATATGGTATGGAGCGGTGTCGTTCCTGATTTTGCCTGTGATGAAGCAAAGACGATTTTTGCAGACTATCAGCGAAAGAATCTCGTTTCTCTCGGCATTGACGGATTCAAACTGGACGAATGTGATTCCAGCGACCATACCGGCAGCTGGAGCTTCCCGCTGACCGCAGAATTCCCCTCGGGACTTGACGGGGAACAGTACCATGCGCTGTTCGGCACGTTGTATATGCAGACGATCCTTGACGCACTTGACGGTACGCCTACACTTTCCGAGGTGCGGAATGCCGGTGCGCTTGCCGCAAGCTATCCCTTTGTTCTTTACAGCGATCTTTACGATCATGCCGATTTCATTCGCGGAATTGCGCAGTCTTCGTTCTCGGGCATTCTCTGGACGCCGGAGCTGCGCCATGCGAATGACAAAGAAGACCTTCTTCGCAGACTGCAGGCGACGGTCTTCAGCGTACAATGTCTGATCAATGCATGGTACTGTGACGAAGTACCGTGGGCACAGTATGACTGTGAAGCTGAGGTACGTGATCTGCTCAAACTCCGACGCACCCTTGTTCCAATGTTGAAGGCGGCGTTTGATACCTACCGTGATACCGGAAAACCGCCGATCCGTGCGCTGGTTATGGACTTTACCGATGACGCGGAAACGTGGAATATCGACAATGAGTATATGTTCTGCGAGGATCTGCTGGTAGCACCGATTGCATCCGGCAGAGGTGACGAACGCGAGGTATATCTTCCCACGTCTGCCTCATGGTGTGACTATTTTACAGGAGAAGATGTTCCGTCGGGTAAGTTTGTCGTTAAGACAAAGGGAATTCCTGTTTATCGCAGGAAATAAACAGTACATGAGAGTAAAGTGGTGAAAGCATCTGCTGGCTCCCTTGATAGAATGGAGGAATCGCCTTGAAACAGGAAATGACCGCATACGCTGCGGTATCGCGCGGCAATTTACAGCCGGTCACACTTCCGATTCCGGAAATTGATGACTATGAAGCGCTGATCCAAAACGAAGGCTGTGTGTTCTGCAACACAACGGACCGCATGATCGTAGAGGAGGGATTTGCATCCCCGTCCTATCCGGTTGTTCTCGGACACGAAAATTTCGGTCGTGTCGTTCGTGTCGGCAAAAAAGTAAAGAAATTCAAAGTGGGAGACCGTGTCATATGTGCCAATGCGATTGTGCGCGGATTTGACGGTACATACCGTTCCGCATGGGGTGGCTTTGCCGAATACGGTGTTGCGGGAGATCTCGATGCATATCTTGCAGACGTAGGCTCGGTAACTGGAGAGAACCAGTATCGCGGAAGGTACGCGATGAATCATGTCATTGACGGAGATCTGCCGTATGAAAAAGCCGCACTGGTATTCTCACTTGCCGAATGTGCCGATGCGATGCGGCAGGTCGGTGATCTGCGCGGACAGCATGTTGCTGTTGTCGGTACGGGATTTGTCGGCTATGCCTTTGTTTATTTTGCAAAGTTGGCAGGCGCGGCATCGGTCATCTGCCTCGGGCGGCGCGAACAACGTCTTGTTACCGCACAGACGATGGGTGCCGATGCGGTGTTTATTGATCCTGCGGAAGCGGCGGCGTACTACGGTACGTGCGGCGGCGCGGATGTGGTATTGGAGGCATCGGGAAATCCTCTCGTATTTGCAAACGGAATTCCGTATCTGCGGGAGGGCGGTCGGCTTTGCGCGTATGCGGTGGCATCCAAACCGTATGTTTACAACGGGGAACTGACACCGAAGCATACGGCATCGCGCATTGATCCCGGTGATCTCAGTACGCTGATACCCGATGTGATGCAGCTGCTGCGTGAGGATCGGTTCCCGGTTTCCGCGATTTTAACGCATCAATGGGAGTTTGCGCAGACACAGCAAGCATATGCGGCTGTGCGTCGCGGCGATGTTATCAAAGGGTTGGTACGCATTGGTACATGATCGAGATTCAGATAAACATTGATTGAGGATAAAGAAATGAACGATTCATCCGTTAAGCGCAAACGTAAAATTGTAATCATCACGGCATCCATCGTTCTTTCGCTCGCATTGATCGCGGGAGCCTGTGCCATCTATCTCGGCGACTATTACCGCGCGGATCATGAAGCAATCGGCGCATTTTTGCCGCAGGGGACAACGTGGAAGGAAGAGCCCGACGGTACGGTCGTGTTCGAACCTGAAGGCGCCGATATGGGTTTGATCTTCTATCCCGGCGGCAAGGTGGAATATACGGCGTATATTCCGTTGATGCAGGCGTGCGCCAAGGAAGGAATTCTGTGTGTGCTTGTGGAGATGCCGTTCAATCTCGCAGTGTTGGATGTCAACGCCGCAGACGGAATTCGGGAGGAATATCCCGAAATCGAGGATTGGTATATAGGCGGTCACTCACTTGGCGGTTCGATGGCAGCAGCCTATCTTGCAGACCATACCGAGGACTACGAAGGTCTTGTTATGCTCGGCTCGTATTCCACGGCAGATCTGTCCGCTTCCGACCTTTCTGTGCTTTCGGTATTCGGAAGCGAGGATACGGTCATGAACCGGGGAAAATACGAAGCGTACAAATCCAATCTTCCGCGTGATTTTGTGGAATCTGTGATTGACGGCGGCTGTCACGCATATTTCGGCATGTACGGTGCGCAGGAAGGTGACGGTATACCTACGATTACAAACGAGGAGCAGATCGCACTTACTTCAGATGCGATCAAAAAATTGATGATGAATACCGAACAGACAAACACCTATCGTCAAATTTCAATGAATGAAGCTGCCGCCATGATGGCACAGGAGACAGACTACATCATTCTCGATGTGCGCCGTCCCGACGAATTTGCCGAGGGGCATATTCCGAACGCGATCAACGTTGCAAATGAGATCATCGGCACGTCTGAAATTCCCGAGTTGCCCGACAAGAACCAACTTATTATGGTGTACTGCCGCAGCGGCCGCCGCAGCAAAGAGGCATCCGAGAAGCTGGTGAAGCTTGGCTACACGAACATCGTAGAGTTCGGCGGAATTCTCGATTGGACAGGTGAGGTTGTAACGGAGTAAGAAGAAAGCATGAAACCAACTCCGTCAAAAAGAAACAGGGACAAACAAAGCATGCTTCGGCTGCGATTGAATGTTAAATAGGAGAACAATGATGGAACAATTATTCAAAAGTATTCTGGAACAGGACAAAGCACCGATCGTTGTGTGCGATATGGAATCGACTGTCGTTTATATGAATCCGTCGGCGATCGAACGGTATCAGCGGGATCTGACGGGAAAAAGCATCAAAATGTGCCATCCTGCCGCGGCAAATGAACGCATTGAGCAGGTGCTTGCGTGGTTTGCAAAAAGCCGCGACAATAACATCGTCTATACGTTCCGCAATGACGAAGAAAACAAGGACGTTTATATGGTGGCACTTCGTGACGGTGACGGTGTACTCATCGGGTACTACGAAAAGCACGAGTACAGAAACCGTGAAACGGCTAAGCTGTACGATATGGAAGCCTGACGGTCATAACCGGCAATCATTTTCAAATAATCTTTGAGGTGGAATATGAGCGAAAAACGATTTGGAAAACAGGAATGGCTGGTTCTCGTGCTGTTCGGGCTTGTCGGACAGATCGCATGGTCGGTCGAAAATATGTATTTCAATCTGTTTGTCTTTGAGACGGTGGCGCCGTCTCTTACCGCCGTGACACTGATGGTTCAACTCAGCGGCATTGCGGCAACACTAACCACACTTGTTGCGGGAACACTCTCCGACAAACTCGGAAATCGCAGAAGCTTTATCTCCTGGGGATACGCAATTTGGGGTATTACCGTGGCGATGTTTGGATTTATGTCGCCGGAGCTGACCGAGAAGCTTCTCGGATGCGGACTTGACAAAGCGATTATGATCACATTGGCTGCCGTTGTTGCGGGCGACTGTGTCATGACACTCTTTGGCTCTACCGCAAATGATGCCTGTTTTAACGCCTGGGTCACCGATAATACGGAAAGCTCCTACCGCGGCAAGGTGGAAGGTGTTCTCTCGATTCTGCCTCTTGCGGCAATGCTGATCGTTGCGGGCGGCTTCGGTATCATCGTGGAAATGATCGGCTATTCCATGATGTTCCTCTGTCTCGGCATCGTCATTTCCATCTGCGGTGTGTGCGGTATCTTTGTGCTTCGGGACAGTTCCGCACTTGAAAAAAGCGGTAAGTTCCGGGACATTCTTTATGGCTTCAAGCCCTGTGTGATCAAAGCACATTCGCCGCTGTATCTGACCCTTTACCTTGTTCTGATCTACGGCATTGCATGCCAGATCTTTATGCCGTATCTCATTATTTACATGAAGACGTACCTTGGATTTTCCGTGGTGGAGTACAGCGTTGTATTCGGTGCGGCGATCATCCTCGGTGCGGCTGTCAATCTCTATCTGACACGACTGTCAGATAGAAAAAATAAGAACACCATGCTGTATTTTGCATCGGCAATCTTTGCGGCAGGACTGTTCGGAATGTACTTTGCCAAAGACATGGACAAGACGATGACGCTCATCTTCTTTGGTATTGCCGGCTTTGTCATGATCACGGGATACATCCTGATCTCCGCACTCTGCGGTTCGCTTGTACGAGATTATACACCGGAGGGCGTGGTCGGCAAGCTGCAGGGCGTTCGTATGGTGTTCAGTGTGCTGATTCCCATGATCGCAGGTCCTATGATCGGAAACGCCATCAACGCCCGAATGAATATCCCGCTGCCAGATATGGAATCAGCCGACGTGATGACGACGCAGTATATTCCCGCGCCCGAAATTTTCCTCACAGGGGCAATTTTCTCACTTATCATGTTTACGCTGATTCCGGTTTTGGCGAAGGTTTCAAAGAAAAACGGAAAGGCGGATATTCCATAACGCGGGCGATGACCTGTTGTAGTATCACATCCCCAAAAGAATCGGAATCAATGTAATGCTCGGGTGTTAGAATCATATGAATATTTGCAAAAGGGGACAATGATAATGATACAACTGACCATGGACGAAAACGGGTTTTACTTAAATGGCGAACCCTTTGACCTGCAATCGGGCGATTTTCACTATTTCCGCTGTCTTGCGGGCGGCTGGCGGCACAGACTGGAGCTGATGAAAGCCTTTGGTCTGAACACCCTGCAGACGTATGTACCGTGGAGCCTTCATGAGCCGGAGCGCGGACAGTACCGCTTTGACGGGCATCTTGATCTGCACGCGTTTCTGCAGCTGTGCCGGGAGGTCGGGCTGTATGTCATGCTCCGTCCCGCACCGTATATCTGCTCCGAGTGCGACTGGGGCGGAATGCCGTACTGGCTTATGCAAGAGGATTGCTGTCCGAGAACGATGGATGACGCGTTTGTCGAAGCCTACAAAACGTATTTTCTGCGTCTGATGCAGGAAATTGAGCCGATGCTGTCTACACGCGGCGGACCGATTATCGCCGTTTCTATGGAAAACGAATACGGCAGCTTTGGAATGGATCGCGAATACATCCGCTGGAATGCCGATCTCTATCGCACCTGCGGCATCGATGTTCCGCTTTACAACACCGACGGCGACAACGCGTTCATGCTAACGCACGGCGGTCCCGAAGATATCTGGTCGGGCATCAATCTCGCGGCAGTCACCGAACAGTCGGTAAAAAGCTATCACACCTACCAGCGCGGCTATCCCATTTATGTCGGCGAGATGTGGGGCGGCAGAGCACAGCAATGGGGCGGAAGGTTTGCGCGTCAGACGGCGGAAACGATCGCTCAGCGTTATCGCACGGCACTTTCCCTTGACGCACATGTGAACTTTTATATGTTCTGCGGCGGCACCAACTTCGGATTCTTCGGCGGTGCGAATTTCTGCACCTACCGTGCCGATGTTCCGGGAGCAAAGGAACGCTACATCCC
>JAFYTT010000035.1 GCA_017558715.1 Clostridia bacterium
CGCCTTCCTTCCTGGCATCCATACGATCCGTAATGTACGCCATCAGCGCCGTTGTTGTCGGTCGTACAGCGGAAGCTCCTCCCCTTTGCGACAGCACCGGACTGTCATTGGTCAGCACATCGGAAAATACGATGTCAAGGATTTCTGCCGCGCCTTCATGGGCATCGTACGCCGTATCAGACTTCAGTTCTTTTTTCTGCGCATGGACATACCGCGATGCCCGACCGTATGAACCGTCTGCCAGTCGGATATACAGCCGCAAGGCATCCTCGTCGGTTCGTGCAAGCGCGGCCGCATCGCGGTCGTACTCGGTCAGAAGCCGGAACAGCACATCATCGGAAAACGATTCCATCGTCAGTCTCTGCACACGCGACAATACCGTCGGAAGAAGCGCCGCGCGATTCTCACACAGCAGAAAGAAAATGGCACCCGCGGGCGGTTCTTCTAAAATTTTCAGCAGAGAGTTCTGTGCCTGCGGCGTCATTCGCTCGGCATGACCGATGATATACAGCTTATAATCAAGGTCATTTGGGCGGATATAGACATCACTTTTCAGAAGACGGACCGCATCGACACCGATGGATTTGGTTTTGGTCAGCGGTGCCGCGGCTGCCGGATTGTCTCCTTCTTCTGCGAACGGCAATGTATCGATACCGATCAGACATAGGTCAGGGGACTGTGCACGGAGAATCTTTTTACAGGACGGGCACGCCATACACGGTCGTGTCGTACCGCTTTCACAGCACAGTGCCGCCGCAAACAAAAACGCCAGCGTTGTTTTTCCCGTGCCGAAGCCGCCCTCCAGAAGATAGGCATGTGAGGTTCTGTTCTCGGTCACCGCACGAATGAGCGCCGCCTTCAGCGCTTCGTTTCCGTACAGCCGAGAAAAATCGATCGGTGCCGTATTGTGCAAGTCCCTCACCTCCGTTATCACAAAGATATATTATTATAACACAATTTCTTGTTCTTGTCAAATCTCACAGGAAAATTTCAAGAAATTTCACAATTTCAAGTCCTCGCCCTGACAGTTTCTGCCTGCGGCACATAGTACCGAGCGGACACGGCAATACTGAACCTGCTCAATCTCAAAAATGCCGTTTTACGTCGGCAGAAAGGATCTTTCTCTATGTTGCCCGGTCACTTCCACCCCCAAACGCGTCGGCACAGAATCCGCCTGACCGTATATGCACTTTTCCTGTGTTCTGTTCTGTTGGGCACAATCTGTACGCAGATGCATCTGACATCTGACGAAGCTGCCGAACAAAACCGCATCTGCCGTTCCGTCCTTGCTCATATGAACGAAGAAAACGACGCGCTCCGTCAGGC
Source organism: Clostridia bacterium (assembly GCA_017558715.1). GTDB lineage: Bacteria > Bacillota > Clostridia > Oscillospirales > CAG-272 > RGIG3925. The sequence continues at coordinate 1,327 of JAFYTT010000035.1, forward strand.
GATCTCTGACCGCGATACCGCATCCGTTCGCCATCACGCCGATACGCTGTGCGGATATGCATCGCTGTTTGACACACTCCGCAGCAGAGGCACAGATGCCCCCTTGCTTGATGCACTCGCTGATACTGCACTGTTCTATTCCGCACTCTCCGATGCTGCCGCGCAGGATTCCGGAAAATTGCGCGGAGACGGTCTTCCTTTCTGGGAACGTGCAGTGGACACGGTCTCCTCACACATGGCATCAATTGCGCTGTCCTTGTCCGATCGGATGAACCCTGCGACACCGACAGAGACCGAAACGGAAGCCGCGGCGCTGCTGTCTGCCTTCTCCGCATCCTTTCGTCCGGAAACAATTCGCATCACTGTCGACAAGCCCACAAAATTTCTGTTTGAACGCGAACCGATCATCTCTTTGGCACAGGCACGGCAGATTCTGCGTGGTGTGATCGGTAATACCGTCTCATTTCTCGGCAATACGGTTACCGACGATGCACACGGCTGCTATATCTTCTCCTGCCAGAACGGATATGCCGAAATTTCCCGATGCGGCGGTCATTTGCTGTCCTACGCGTTTTATCCGCGCGGAAATGTAAATGAACACAGCATACTGCTCAACGACCGGGATTTGTCCGAACTTGCCGCCGCTTTTCTCAAAAAAGCCGGTCTGCCGTCCTCCGATCTTTCTGTGCTGGCGGACCGTCACGGTATCCGCATCTTTGCATCGCGCACCACGGATAACCGCACGGTTACGGTCGGTGTCCGTATGCATGACGGCGCTGTGGTATCACTGCAGGCGGAATCGTATTATATCCGAATGGACTGAAAATATTATAAAGAAAAAGGATTGCCATGCATCCCGAAACGGGTTGTAAAGCAATCCTTGATTTCTGTTGTTATCGCATCAACGATAAAATTAGTCGCTGATGTAGGGGAGAAGAGCAACGATTCTCGCGCGCTTGATCGCGTCAGTGAGCTGTCTCTGATGCTCAGCGCAAGTGCCGGTGATTCTTCTGGGAAGAATCTTTGCACGTTCGGAGATATACTTTCTCAGTCTGACGGTATCCTTGTAGTCAACAGATTCGATCTTTTCTGCGCAGAACTGGCAGACCTTTCTTCTCTTGCCGCGATTCTGAGCGCGGTAGGGCTTTGCTGCGGGTTCTCTCTGTTCCTTGACCTCAGTGGTCTTGACTTCCTTTGCGTTATCCAATGTTTTTCATTCCTTTCCCTAATAAAGTGAACCGGTTATCAGAACGGGAGATCTTCGTCTCCTGCGATTTCTTCAAACTTCGGTGCTGCCGGCTGTGCTGCCGGAGCGGCTGCGGGTGCGCTGTATGCCGGAGCGGAACCGTAATCGCCCATACCTGCAAATGCGGTATTCTGGGGCTGGGAGTCGCTCTTGTTGGCACCGAACGAGACTTCGTCGGCAACAACTTCGGTCGCGTAGCGCTTGTTACCCTGCTGATCGGTATAGTCGCGTGTCTGGATCGAACCGACAACGACGATGGAACTGCCCTTGCGGAAATACTTGGAAACAAATTCCGCCTGCTGTCTCCATGCGACGATGTTGATGAAATCCGATGCGTACTGACCGTTTGCGTCCTTGAAGCGTCTCTGGACACCGATGCGGAACGAACAAACAGCAACACCGGACGGTGTCTGCTTCAGTTCCGGATCAGCAACCATGTTGCCCATCAGGATCGCCTTGTTCAAGCTTGCCATTTCCGTCTACCTCGCTTATGCGTTGGCGATGGTCATGGAGCGCATGATGTTTTCATTGATGTTGAACAGACGGGTGAGTTCC
>JAFYTT010000288.1 GCA_017558715.1 Clostridia bacterium
ACGGGTCGTGATACCCCAGGAGGTCTGGTGGCAGTACTTGAGCTGGTTGTCCTTGTCAAGATACTCGATGTCCAATGCATGTGCAAAGCCGTCGCCGAAGTTGTGGGACGTTGCACCCTGCAGCGCCTTACCGTCGTGCATCATTGCTTCAACGGTATAGGTTGCAAGCGCACCTGCGAACTTTTCCTTTTCGGTCTTGCGTCCGCGAACGACCGGAATTGCCAGACACTGCTCATAGAAGTTTGCATAAACCTCGAGCATCTGCAGCGTTTCTGCTTCTGCTTCTTCTGCGGTTGCGTGCATGGTGTGTCCTTCCTGCCAGAGGAATTCTCTGGTACGCAGGAACGGGCGGGTGTTCTTTTCCCAGCGGACAACAGAGCACCACTGGTTGTAGAGCTTGGGCAGATCGCGCCAGGAGCGGATCAGGTTTGCGTAGTGTTCGCAGAACAGCGTCTCGGAGGTCGGACGGACGCAAAGACGTTCGCCGAGCGGTTCGGAGCCGCCGTGGGTAACCCATGCAACTTCGGGTGCGAAGCCTTCAACGTGATCCTTTTCCTTGTTGAGCAGACCTTCCGGAATGAACATCGGCATGTAAACATTTTCATGTCCGAGTTCCTTGAAGCGCTTGTCCAGAATGGACTGGATGTTTTCCCAGATCGCATAGCCGTAGGGACGGATGATCATACAGCCCTTAACGGAGGAGTAGTCAATGAGGTCTGCCTTCTTGACGATGTCGGTATACCATTGTACAAAATCTTCGTCCATGGACGTGATTTGTTCAACGAGTTTCTTTTCGTTTGCCATATCTATGATATCTCCTTTTGGAATCTTGTTTTTGCGTTATATACAAATAATTATATAACATTTTTGCCCTTATGTCAAGGTTTTTTGATAAAAATCCGAATTTCCTGCGGCATGTGTGTGCGGACCATGCCACAATCGTTCTGAAATCCTTTTTGGTACTTGAAAAATCGGGGTGAGTGTGCTATAATGATACCATAAAAGAGTTCCAAGGGAAAGGAAGAAATGATAATGGAATTTTTACGCTTCGGGGGTACCGAATTCTCGGTTGACCCTGTACACGGTTGTATCACATCTTTGACGGTCGGTACGATACCGCTGATTGCCGCAGAATCGCCGCTGTTTACCTTCTGTGTCCGCACACCTGATGCGCAGACGGAGGAATTTTCCTCGATGCAGGGCGCTTTGTATGATGCGAAAACTGCTGACAATGCACTTGTGCTGTCCTACAACGGCTTTGGCGGTGCGGCTGAAGGTATGACGGTCACGCTTGCACTGGCGGTCGTCGGAGATGCGCTGGAAAGCCGCGTTTCCGTACACAATGAAGGTGGGAACATGGTTGAATGGGTCGGCGTTCTTCCGCTGATTCTGCCGAAGCTGAAGGGTGAGGGCGGTGCGCTTGATGCGGAAATTCTCTATTCGTTTAACGAAGGTGCGATCGTTGATTCGATGGCGATGCGCGAATCCTCCTGGCTGACAGACCACAATCCGCAGTATCCGTCGATGGGATGCTATCCTGTTTTCCCGAACATGGTCTTTGCGCAGATGATGGCTTACCTCTATGACGGAGACCACGGCAGAGAAGCACTGTACTTCGGTGCGCACGATTCTGTACGCGGTGTCAAGGTCGTGGACTTTGTCTCGGCGGCGGATGGAGAAGGTGTCGAAATGCGGTTCCGCTATTACTGCGGTGTTGATTACGGCGCAGACTACGAAGCTGATTTCCCGCTCGTCATCAAGGCTGTCACAGGCGGCTGGGAAGCGGCGGCAGAGGTCTACCGTACCTGGTTTGACGAAAACCTGCCGAAGCGTCTGACGAAAATTGCAGACAACGACAATCTGCCCGACTGGTATGCAGACAACCCGTTTGTCATCTCCTATCCCGTCCGCGGTATCCACGATATGGACATTCCGATGAACCCGAATGCCCTGTATCCGTATACCAACGGTCTTCCTCTGATCGATGAAATCGCCGAGAAGACCGATGCGCGTCTGCTCGTGCTGCTCATGCATTGGGAAGGAACCGCACCGTGGGCACCGCCGTATGTATGGCCGCCGTTCGGTGATCCCGATAACTTTGACGAATATCTCGAAGCCCTGCACGCACGCGGACATATGCTCGGTGTCTACTGCTCCGGCTTTGGCTATACCATCAACTCCAATCTGATCGACTACAACTGCGCCGAGACCTATGAAAAGGAAGGGCTTGAAGCCGCCATGTGTGCAGCACCGAACGGAGAGGTGTGGATCTCCAAGATCTGTACCGGTCAGCGTTCCGGCTATGACATTTGTCCTGCATCCGAACTCGGTAAGTCTATTCTTGCCGATGCGTATCTGCCGCTTCTGACCTCCAAGGTTGACTATGCGCAGATTCTCGACCAGAACCACGGCGGCGGTCAGTATTTCTGCTACTCCCGCGATCACGGTCACGCGCCCGCACCCGGTCCGTGGATGACCGAAAACATGCAGAATGTCCTCGGTGAGTGGAATGACGCAGCAGGAAAGACCTTGCTCGGATGCGAATCCGCCGCGGCAGAACCGTTCATCGGCAATCTGTTGTTCTCCGACAACCGCTTTGAGCTGTGTTACTTCATCGGTCGTCCCGTGCCGCTGTATGCATATCTCTATCACGAATATGTACGCAACTTCATGGGCAATCAGGTCTGCTGTCCGATTCCGACGGGTATGGATACGCTTCGTTACCGCATGGGTTATTCGTTCTCCATCGGTGACTGCATGACCGTTGTCCTCTGTCCCGACGGTACGCTGATGCAAAACTGGGGTACGCGCG
>JAFYTT010000289.1 GCA_017558715.1 Clostridia bacterium
GCCGTCCTCGTCATAGCGGAAGTTGTTGTAGGGGACGGTGACCGTGATTGCGGCTGACGCATCGGTGACCTGTTCCTTTTCAAAATAGGTTCTGTCCGCGGTATATGCCGCACGGATTTCGTCGGTCACGCCGAGGGTGTTCTCATAAAGCTGCGGATAGCCGTAGAAGAGACTGCCGCGGTAGGAAAGCTCGGCACGGGCAAAGCCGATCTGATTGCGCATTTCCCCGGGATTGTTCCAGCTTGCGTAGTTATGAAGCGCATGGGAAATCCACATCGGCGTGTTGTATTCATCGCACCTTGCGTTCCACCAGCGCACGAGCGTATCAAACCGTGCGACCTTGGTGGAAAACTGCCAGTAGATCTGTGGGGCGAGGAAATCGATATAGCCGCCCTCCATCCATGCAAGCGGGTCGCAGTAGATGGCAGAGTAGGAGGACATACCGCCCGTATCGCTGCCGCCGTTTTCCCCGTTGTCATTCTGCCAGATACCGAACGGCGCAATGCCGAACTGCAGGTATTCGGAGACGCCCTTGACCGCGTCATAGCAGGCCTTGACCATGCGGTTGACGTTATCGCGGCGGAAGTCGGCGATATCCTCAAACTGCCCGCCGTATGTTTCATAGGATTTGGCGTCGGGAACGGGAATCTGCTTTCCCGCGCTGTCGTTTGCGGGATAGGGATAGAAATAGTCATCGAAGATGATGCCGGCGACAGGGTAATTTTCGCAGATTTCTGCGGCACCCGCGGCGATCATTGCGCGTACCTCGGGAATCGCGGCATCATAATAGACGGCGTTGTTGTAGGTAAACGTCCACTCGGGATGCTGTTTTGCGGGATTTTCGGGGGAAAGCAGCGAAACGTCCTGTCCTGCGGAGGTCACGCGCAGCGGATTGACCCAGGCATAAACGGCAAGCGCTTCTCCCATTGTATCGTCGGCGGCGATCTCACAAAGATACGCAAGCGGGTCAAAGTCCGCGTCTGCCGCCTGTCCCTGCGTTCCCGACAGATATGCCGAGGTCGGGAAGAGATCGGAGTGATAGAGCGCATCGGAGGCGGGACGCACCTGCAAACACAGGGTATTGAGATTCGCATCCCGCGCGGTTTTGACAATATCGTCAAGCTCGGCGCGCATCTCGTCGGCGGACAGCCCCGGTTTTGAGGGAAACGTGATATTGAGCACCGACGGAATCCACAGTCCGCGCACCTCGCGGTTCGGGTCGAGCAGTGCACCCGTGCGGACGATTTCGGTGTCTTGCTGTGAGGACTGAACGCGGTCGGGACCGCTGCCCGTGGGGGATTTTGAGGATAACAGAAAAATCACTCCTCCCAGAAGGGCGAAAAAGAGGACAATAAACGCGGCAATCATCAGCCGTCCGAACAGGTATCTGCGGTCGTTCATTTTTCGTATCCCTCCGAATTTTCGTACAATTTATATTATTATAACATTTTTTGCGCGGAATTGCAAGGTGTTTTGGGGATTTTCGGAATTTTGGGGGTGAGAAATCAGCGGTTTTCTGTTTCGCGCAGGGCGTGAGGCATAAATCGAAAAATTCACAAAATTCCGCTTTACAACCGCTGCAAAATATGGTATCATTACACCGTAGCACCTACCAATAGAATTCCGAAATTTTCCCGCGGAAGCTGTCAGATTTTACCGCTTTCTGCGTCTTATAGAACAAATGGGAAATCCCACAAACACGATCGCCGAAAGGAGACCTATCATGAAAGTATCCAACCTTGTAAATTGGCTCAAAAACCGACCCATTGTCACCGTCACAGCGGCGTTCCTTTTGATTGTCTGTGTGATTCTGCTGCCGACGGTGTTCTCCCCGACGGAGGACGGCAAGACCGATGTGCAGACGGGCACACTGCGCAATCCGACGGCTGTGACCGAGGATGCGGCAGGAATCAAACCGCCCGCACCCACCGACGTTCCGCCGTTTGTGCCGGCTGTGGGTGACTTTACCCTCTCTGTACCCGGGGACAGCGCAGGACAGATCTATGCCCTGCCGACCTCCTCGGCTGTCCTTCTGAACACCAAAAGCGGTATGACGGCAGAAGATCTGCAGTCCGCGCTCACTGTCACGCCCGAAATGCCGATCACCGTATCGTCGTCAGGTGACGGATTTCTGATCACGCCCGCCGTCGGCACATGGGAGAGTGATACGCTCTACCGCCTGTCGCTTACCGGTGAGGACGGAACGCTGGCGGCATTCCAGACACACCGTCCGTTTGCCGTGGAATCGGTCTATCCCGCACATGAGATGACACAGGTTCCGACCGATACGGGCATTGAAATCACGTTTTCGGACACGGTCAGAACGACCGACCTTGCGGCGTACATTTCCGTTTCCCCGTCGATCGACGGTCAGTTTGACATTTACCCCAACGGCAGAACGGTTGTCATCATTCCCGACAAGCCGCTGGACGAGATGACGCAGTACACCGTGCGCGTCAAAGAGGGTATGCCGTCGGACAACGGAACAACGTTGCAGGAAGACCGCGTGTTCGGCTTCTTCACAATGGACATGACCTCGTTTGAAAGTCAGTCCACGCTCACCGTCACCACCGACAGCGAGGCAATCACCTCCCCCGGTGTGGGTGCCGTCATGCAGTACAGGGCGCGTCTTGACTGGAGCGATATCCCGATGTCCTCCCTTTCCGTCAAAGCGGACATCTATGCTTACCTGTCGGCGGTGGAGCTGACCGAGCTTCTGCTCACCTCGCTCGGACAGCGCGGGGACGCCATGTTCTCCCCCGATGTTCAGCTCCCGACCGATAAACTCGATACTGTTTTCTCGGGCGATGTGGAGCTGTACACCGAGTCCACCTGGGACAGCGGCGCATCCGGCTGGGTCTATCTGCCGACGCTCGAGGAAGGCATTTACCTCGTTGTTCTGCAAAGCACGGCACAGCGCGGCATGAAGCATTATGAAAACACCGTACAGGTACTTTTACAGGTCACCCCGCTCCGTGCGTATACCGAGAGCATGGGTACGGAGAACGGTGCCGATACGCTCGTCTGGGTACATACCACCACAAACGGCGGTGCTGTTGAGGGTGCCGAGATCAGAGCCACATCCTTTGAAAACACGCTGTGGCATCCCGAGGAATTTCTGTCCTATACCGATCATAATGTCAAAACCGACGAAAACGGTCTTGCGACAATCGTCACCGAGGATCCTGCCGACGCGGCGCTGATGACGGTTTCCCACGACGGTCATA
>JAFYTT010000290.1 GCA_017558715.1 Clostridia bacterium
GGCAATTACACCTCGTTCTGGGAAATCCAGCAGGGACTGTTCGGAGAACGGATCTCGCTTGTCGGTTATCCCAACGAAAACCGTCTCGGCGCAACCATCTATCCGTCAACCTCGTTTGCCGTCTCCGCACAGAGCTTGTGTCAGGAAGGTGCGTGGGCATTCATCTCCGACTACTTTGCAGAGCAGAAGGCACAGGATGCGAATGACATGTACCAGTTCTCCATCTTCCGCTCCATCAACAAAAAGCTTGCCGATCAGGCACTTGCCTACCACGACAACTACTGGTATGAGCAGGAAGGAGAAGACATCATCGTGGAAGAAGTTGTTCCTGCCATCGACGAAGATATGATGGTCAATCCGGACGATCCGTACGAAAACGCAGAAAACGGCGAGAAAACATGGACCTATTGGATTGCCAATCAGCAGATCAATCTCGGTCTGATGACGGAAGAAGCCGTTGCACGTATGGACGCGTTCCTCGAATCTCTGACCCAGTGCTATCAGTATGACGAACCCATGATGAAGATCATTTTGGAAGAAGCGTCCGCATTCTTCTCGGGGCAGAAGTCCGCCGAAGAAATTGCCAATCTGATCCAGAGCCGCGTTTCCATTTACGTCGCCGAGGGCAGATAACGAAATTGATATAAAAGCATGATGACCTGCCGCGATTTCCCGTCACGACAGGTCATTTTTCCCAAAACGCCAAAGAAAGGATGAAAAACATGAGAAACCGATTGTCCGCACTCGCCCTTGCCGCAGGACTTATGCTCGTCTCCTGCTCCGGCGCGCTGACCCCGTCCCAGGTCACACCGGGTTCCGACAAAGACGGTATTGAACTCCGAACGCAGTTCCCGGTCTACGCGCCGGATGTCCCGTTCATTCAGTTCTCAATTTCCAATCATTCCGGGCAGACCGCAGAATTTGGCACAGAATGGACAATCGAGCGCTTGGAAGATGATGGCTGGTATACCGTTCCCTTCAAGCCCGATGTCGGATGGACACAGCCGCTGTACATGCTCTCCGACGGCGGTATATCCTCCGGCACGGCACATCTGTCCGTTCTTGACCACAGGTTCAAAGACGGTTCCTATCGGATTGTCAAGGAAATCAACGATACGTTCTATACCGCAGAATTCACCATCGGCGATTCTCCCGTCGGTGAGGATTCTCCCTACGGCTATGCACCGATGGAGTCGCTTCCCAATAATTATAATGAAGAAATGGCGACAAAGGACGGCGTCATACTTCTTGATGAAAACGCCGATTTCTCGCGCTTCTTTGCTGATATGGCGGCAGGCATGAACACGCAGCTGCGGTATGCTGAATATGACACACCAAAATCCGTTTATCTGACCAACCTCACAGTGGAATCCCATCTCGGCCGCAAACGAATCCGATATACCAATGGTGCAGACGGTACGGAAAGTGACGCAATGTATTTTGGCTACATCATCACCAATGGAGAAGACGTTGCCCTTTCTGCCTATCCGACATGGCAGGAGAAGGAGCATACGAGAGTGCTGCTCCATGCTCTGAAGGGCAATACCGCATTTTTGTCAGCGCTGGAAACCGTATCCCAGGTCGACGCTCCTGCCGCATTCTGGTCGGAGGACGGTACACAGCTGCTGACCCTGCATCATGATGCCGAAAATCCGCTGAGCTTCGGTCTTTCCGAGCTTTTTGAGGGCGGCGGCAGTGCAGGTTCTATGTGCGAGATCAACACCCCCGGCATGAAAGCCATCCGCGGTGCCATCTGGACAGGTGAAAATTCCGTAATGCTGATCTGTGACGTTGAGGACAACAGTATCTCCGGCATGACAGGTTACGTCTTCTATGACACAGAGGAAAACACCGTCACAGGCTATACGCAGTCACAGTATGAACCGATCAACGATCACGGTACCTTCCTCATTCCCGAATAAACACAAAATTCCTCCGCATGTACAGCTGTACTGCGGAGGAATTTGCATTGTTATCAGTTATTTGCGTTTTCTGCGTACGCGATCAGTGCGTCAGCAAGTTCCTTTTCTACCTTTTCCTCGTTCTTTGCAACGAGAGAGGAAAGGTTGTTTTCACCTTTACGGATCATGTTATTGATACCGTCGCGCAGACCCTGTCCCCAGCCGAACGCATAAGCGGTCAGGTAGGTACGGGTGGAGCTGATGATATCAAGCATATCACTGGTTTCCTCGTCACGGATGTTCTTGACCTGCAGGACGATATCATAGTAGACAGGAACGATATCGCGGAAGGAAACGTAAGACATCGCGTCGAGAATCTTGGATGTGGTATCGAGATCGGTATGGGTTACGGGAACCGTCAGGAAGTACGCCCACAGAGCGACGGGGCTGATGTATTCCGCCTGCGATTCGTCAAACTTGGGCATCGGAACAATACCGTAGTCATCGGTTACATCCGCAAAACGTCCGCCGCCGTCACCGCCCTTGATTTCGGCGCCGATGAAGAATGCACGACCGGATGCAAAGATGTTTTCATAGTGGTTGCCGCTGCTGCGGTCATTGTTGCAGAAGTGCGTAACGCCCTTTTCGCCAAAGACCTCGAGGAGCTTATCGGTAACGGTGTAGAAGCGCTCGTCAGAAGCACGCATGATGGGCGTACCGTCTTCGATATCGATGACCTTCTGTCCGCAGGAGGTGTACATCTGCAGGATAAAGTCCGTCATACTGGAGAAACCGTAGACACAGTTGCCCTCTGCATTCCATTCCCAGTCCGTATCTCCGTTCAGGTTCGCCGCGACAGAGGTATACTCATGCAGACGGTCCAGCGTCCACTTTCCGTCCTTGACCATCTGATACGGCGCATCCAGCTGCAGATCCTGACACATGCGCTTGTTGAAGTACATACACCAGGTTCCCTCAAACGGATAGAGACACATATTGGAGGAGATAAAATACAGTGACTGTTCATCACCGATGGCGGCACCGTCCATGACAGCATGATCCCACCAGGGCTGATCGAATTGGAAGCCTTCACCGTCCTTGAGGTCATGGAACATACCGCTGAGGATCAGGCTGCCGAGCGTATTGGTCAGAATATAGGAGGCATTGTACAGGTCTTCGCCTGCGAGAACCGCATTCTTGAGCGTGTCGTTGGGAGAGTCGTTATGCTCCTCCACAATGTTGAGATGATACTTTTCTTCAATCAGATTGTTGCGCTTCCAGACAGCATCGTCGAGCAGGTCTCCTGTCGGTTCTTCCACATCAAGAATGTTGTAAAGCTCACGGATTTCCTTTGCATTGAGAATGGTAAAATCCTCGCCGCCCATATCGATATTGCCGAAATCATAGGTTTCCCCGGTCGCTTCGGTCGTGGTAGGAGCCGTGGTATCGTCAATGCTCGGTTCTGTCGTTGGAGCCGAACCGCATGCTGTTACCTGTGCGGCAGTCAGCAGAAGAAGCATTGCTGCAAGAAATCTCTTCATGATCATTCTCTCCTGTCTTTTGTGAATTTATTGGATCTGTCACAATTATAACACACCGTCATGACAATGTCAACTGTTTTCCGCGATCAGGTATAAATCAGGTACGGTTTCCGTTCTGCACAGAAAGCCGCAATTTTTGACTTCTGCGATGCAAGGTACGATGCCGCATCAAAGTCCGCATCCATAACCGCATTCGTACCGACCAGATGCGGCAGAAAGCGCGTAAATTCACACTTGTCGGGATAAAGTTTGCGCAAAACATCGAGCAGATAAAGACCCGCCGCGTACATATCACACGAAGCGCGATCCCGCACATGCAGCTGAAGACCGCCGCAGAGCGTTCCCGCGTGCTTGTGGAACGTCGGTGTAAACGCACACGGACGGAACACGATGCCGGCAAAGGTCTCCCGTGCTTCTGCGGGAAGTGCATGCAGTACATCCAAAACCCGCTCCGGCTCCATCCACGGCGCGCCGAACAGCTCAAACGGCTTTGTCGTACCGCGCCCCTCGGACAGATTCGTTCCCTCAAAGAAACAAGTTCCGGGATACAGGAAAACCGTGTCGGTCGTCGGCATATTCGGTGACGGCGGCACAAACAGAAGGTCCGTATCGTCATAGATCATCTCACGCCGCCAGCCTTCACACGGCAGAACCTGCACGTCGGCATGAACATCCATGTGGTCGTTGAACCAGAGAGCCAGTTCTCCGATGGTCATACCGGCGACGGCAGGCTGACCGTATACCGCACCGACACCTGAGGTACAGTCAGCATCAATACAGTTGCCCTCCACACGCACACCGCCCAGAGGATTGATGCGGTCAAGCACGATAAACGGAACACCCGCATTTTTGCAGATGCGCATCGCATCGAGCATGGCAAACTGATAGGTATAGTAGCGAACACCGATATCCTGAATATCAAAGACCACAGCATCAAGGGAGGACAGTGCAGTTTCCGCCTGCTGCCGCGCTTCCCCATGCGCAAACAAATCATAAACAGGCACACCCGTCTCGGGATCGCAGAATATTTCGTTGTCATGTCCGCCCGCCTGTGCCGCACCGCGAATCCCGTGCTCGGGTCCGAACAGTGCGCAGAGGTCATACTGTTTCTTCATTACAGAGGATGTGGTTTTCAAATCGCGTGTGACACCCGACATATTGGTAATCAGTCCGAGCCGTCTGCCGGCGAGCAGAGATTTTGCCGACGCGGTGTCAAGCAGGTCACAGGCGTTGTATACTGTGTGTTTCATATGGCAATTCATTCCTTTCCGTATGCAATCTCCAATACTTTCTTTACCACCAATTCCAGATCACGATGATATTTCGGAATCTCCATGGCAAGGGATTTAAGGAACAACAGCTTTTCAAGTGAAATCACACGATATTCCTGTTCCTCAATGGCATTTTCTCCAAGATAAAAATAGTCAAAGGTACAAATCTGATTCCAGATTTCAAAACCGTATTCGCAGACACCGATATCACCGTATAAATCCTTGATATGGTCGGGATACAGTTTCACAAGAGCCGCGTGGTCATCGGGATGCACGACAAGATCAATATCATTGCCGGCCTTGCGCAAACCGTAGTATTCCATGGCACAGCCGCCGATTACAAGCGGTTTGTGGTGAAATGAATAGTTGAGCGGTGAAAGATCAATGTTCATTTGCAGAAACCAACCTTACAATCTTTTCATTTATATCCGCCAACTTACGAATCACATCCGTGATTGCCGCCGCTTTTTCTCCGTCGTGCAGGGTCTCAATTGTACAGTTGAACCCACCGCCGAGGGATTCCAGCGCTTTCCATGCGGCATCGTTTTCATGAAGCAGTGCAATCAGTTCCGAAATGAATGTCATATCCGGATTCAAATCCAAAGCACGGCGTAAAAAGGCGTCACCGTGACTTGCGTTTGTAGCAAGATTGCAGATATAAATGCACCAATGTGCCCATCCGTCAAAGGTTTCGGCGGAATATCTGTCGTATCTGCCGCCTATGATATCATCCGCCCACTGTCGATATGCCGATGCGCCGAAGCACACACCATCTGCAGTCGGTTTGGCTGTCATCAGTGTTGGTATCTGCATCACAGCCGTCCGATACACGGCGGCAAGGTCTGTGATTTGCGGCAGGTGCTCAATAAAAATAAGATCACACTCGATTTCCGAAAAGGGGATTTCTGTACCATACTGCACATCATCCCCGCAGGAAAGATAACACTTTGCGGTTTCATCATCATAGGAGATTAACAAATCATAGTTGCCGTTTTTGCCAACGCCTGCACACAGTACGGGAATTCCGCGGTCGATATACCGTCTGGCTTCGTTGTAATATACATTCGTATCTGATTTCCACTTGTCGCGCCTGATCAACCGATATTCCAATCCGATCATGCCGCAGACACGGGACAGAAATGCCGCATTGTCGGTGCATACCGACACACAGTCGTTGAATTTTTCGTTGTCGCCGTAGCACATGACAAAATCATCCCCGGCAAGACCCGCAAAAAAGTCGTATGTATAAAGGGAAGTATCTCCGCAAAGACATTCCATCAGCTTTGCCATACATGCACCGAACGGATAGTTCTGTCCCCAGTCCCAGTGGATAAATTGTCCGAGATTCAGTTTATTTGCACTCATGTGGTGATCTCCTCCCCAAAATCAATCTCATACTTTGTTCCGTGATGAAACAAAACCCCATCCGTCAGACGGATTCGCAAAATCACAGTGTTTTCGTCATCCTCATTGGTATGCCCGTTGTCATACCATTCCGAAAAAGCGCGGCGCAGTCTGTCCGCCAAATCCGCGTTTTCCGGCAAACGAATCCAACCGAGATTCTCGCCGATACCGTGTGCTGTGAACCAATCCCCGCAGATCGCGGCATTGGGATTTTCCGCAAGCTGTCCCATTTTCCCGGAAAGGGCATGGGTGATGATGTAGAAGGAGCCGTTTTCATAATACGCATTGACCGCGCGTACCTGCGGCATATTGCCTGCTGTGGGGGCAAGTGCAATCAGATTGTCGTGACCGAAAC
>JAFYTT010000291.1 GCA_017558715.1 Clostridia bacterium
ATACTGATGGAGCGTCATACCGGTCTGACGCTGCAGCAGACGGCTGACATAAAACTCGTGATAGTTGACGTGCGCGGCAATCTCACGATTGGTAATCGGGCGATTGAAATTCTGACCGATATAGGAAATGACCTGCTCAACCACGCCGCTGGAATGCGCACTGCCTGCCAATATGATCCGTGCAGTTTGAATCAGTATATGCTTGAGAATGACCGACGCACGCTCGCCAAAGAAACACTTCTGTCCGTCTATTTCTCTGACCAGCATATGCAAATCCTCCTCCAGAAAAAACATATCCGGCAAAACAACAAGCTCGGACAATGGCGGACAGTCGAAAATCGTGACCTGCTCCAACACAGTTGACGGGTCATATTCCGTATCGGGGACGGGATGCATATAGGGATGTTCCGAAAAATTCTGCGTAAAATCAAAATTCAATATGATCGCATGGACGGCAGTATCAGCGGTGAGACGGTAGCGCAGACCCGCTTGCCAGATCATCAGCGTTCCCGCAGAAATATCATATTCCCTGTCCTCACATTCAAATAAAAGCTGTCCCTGCTGCAGATAGATCAGGCGGCAGTCCCGAGCACGGGAATATACAGAGGGAATATAGAGTGTACTGTCTGAGGCAAAACGGATATACGGATTCATTTCGGATACAGTCATAGTTTTCCTCTTATAAGTTTTGTTTTTTGTAAGTTTGGATTCGTTTCATGTATTCCATTATAGCACAAAACATGCTATAATACAAGCACTTATAGAAAACAGGAGTTGGTTTTTACGAAATTCAGCGTTGGATATCCTACAAAACCGCATCCGGAGCTGATCGACCGCATCGTGTCGCGCGCCGATGCCATTTCCGAGGTTTACTTTGCATTTGGAAATTATGCAAGCGGACGCGGAAAACAGTCTGGCGGCGATACTGTAGAGCTTCCGTGGGAATCACATGCACGACAAGCCGATGATCTGCGCCGCATATCGGATGCGGGGATTGCCCTGAATCTGCTTCTCAACGGAAACTGCTATGGCGGCGATGCGCTGTCCCGTTCGTTTTTTCTGCAGCTTGGCGATACGGTTGATTGGCTTGCCTCCCGTTATCGGCTGCAGGCGGTGACAACGACCTCGTTTATCTGCGCGCGGTTTCTGCATGACAATTTTCCCGCACTCGATGTCCGTGCATCGGTCAATCTCGGCATCGGAACGATTCCCGCATTCGATGCCGCATCCCCGTATTTTGACAGTTTTTATTTGAAACGGGAATACAACCGTGATTTTTCGATGCTTCGCCGCGCAAAAGCATGGTGTGAGAAAAACGTAAAGGGACTGTACCTTCTTGCCAACAGCGGCTGTATGAACGACTGTGCGGGGCGGACTTTTCATGACAATCTCGTCGCCCATGAAGACGAAATTGCCCGCACGGACAATGCGTATACCTATAAAGCGCTCTGCCATGAGTATCTTTATAACACCGAAAAACAGGCGTCTGTCGTACGCGATATGAACTATATCCGCCCGGAGGACATCCGTTATTATGAGGATTTCGTCACATCTGTCAAGCTCGCAACACGTGTTTCCGCCGACCCGCTCCGCATATTGGATGCGTACCTAAATGCACATTATGCAGGCGCTGTGACCGATCTTCTGGAGCCCGATAACGGTAGTGCGCTTTTGCCGCGAATGATCGTGAATTCCCGTTTCCCAAAAGATTTTGCCCTGCATGTCGGCACCTGCGACAAACAATGCCATGCCTGCGGCTACTGTGCATCTGTGTTTGAACATGCCGCTGTCTCACCCGATTTTACCGATTGAACAGGAGTGACTACATACCATGTTTACCAGTCAGATGATCAAAGAAGCCGCGCGGCGTGCAGGTGCAGATGCCTGTGGGATTGCACCGATCTCCCGCATGGACACAGCGCCTGATGAAATGAACCCGCGTTTTTTGTTCCCGCGCGCCAAGAGTATGATCGGTTTCGTGTTCCGTATTCCGCGTGGAGTACAGCGCGGCATTGAAGAAGGAACCCAGTTTTTTCAGTACCCCTCCATGGCTTACGGCGGCATCAATGAAATCTTTGCCCCGGCAGTCCTCTATTCTGTCGGGAAAATCATTGAGGATGCAGGCTATGAAGCGTTTGTTTACCGCAATACTGGCGGTCGCGGCTGTGTATCTGACATGGACGGCTCCCCCGGCAATACGCTAACCCCGGAGGAACAGATCGAAGCGCATGAACATGCCAAGCGTACCGCCGCTCACCACAGAACGGTACAGTTTACCCGCCCGGTCAGAGAAGATTCCGTTCCGCCTGACATTCAGTTCTCCTTCCGACTTGCCGCCGTTGCGTGCGG
>JAFYTT010000292.1 GCA_017558715.1 Clostridia bacterium
GAACTTGCTGTTACCGTCTCTGTCGGCGAGATCTTTATGGATGTTACCCATGAATACCCTGATCTGACCGTGCATCTGACGCTGTTCAACGCAGAAATTGCCGAGGGGAAACCGCAGATGTTGGAGCACAACGACATCCGCTGGATTACGCCGCGTGAGATTCCCGACTACGATTTCTGTCCGGCAGATGTGGAGATTCTTAGTGAAATTCGCAGAAGAGCCGGTCTGACCGAAAAATCTGAACGTATGGAGGAACTATGATTGTTCTGATTTGCGGTGCATCTCATACGGGAAAGACCGCACTTGCACAAAAACTGCTTGAACAATATCATTATCCCTATCTGTCTATCGATCATCTGAAAATGGGGCTGATCCGCAGTTCAAACACCGCGTTGACCCCTATGAGCGACGATGGTGAACTGACTGCATATCTGTGGCCGATCGTTCGGGAAATGATCAAAACCGCCATTGAAAACAAGCAGAATCTGATTGTGGAGGGATGTTATATTCCCTTTGACTGGGAGGCGGATTTTGATGCGGAATATCGTGCGCATATCCGCTATCTCTGCCTTGTCATGAGTGAACACTACATCAAAACCCATTTTTCCGACATCAAGCGCTATGCAAGTGTTATTGAAGACCGTATGGATGACAGCTATTGTACCATGGAGGGTGTGCTTGAAGACAATTCGGAAATGCTGCGGATGGCAAAACAGTATGGTGTCCGCTATGTGCTGATTGATGATCGGTACGAAATTCCGTTTGATATGGACTGTGAGGCAGCGAAATCATGATTCTGAAAACCAATCGCCTCATCCTTCGTCCGTGGTGCGAGGAGGATGCGGAAGATTTATATACCTACGCATGTGACCCGGAGGTCGGATTGCCTGCCGGTTGGCCGCCGCATACGAGTGTGGAGCACAGCCGTGAGATCATCCGCACCATATTTTCCGCGCCCGAAACGTATGCCGTTTGCTGCAAAGAAGACAGAAAACCGATCGGCAGCATCGGTCTGCACCGCAATGATCTTGCCGAATCGGACGACGAATATGAACTGGGCTACTGGCTCGGAAAACCGTTCTGGGGACAGGGACTGATTCCCGAAGCCGCACAGGAACTGCTTCGTCATGCGTTCGAGGATCTCCATATGGCGCGAATTTGGTGCGGCTATTACGATGGAAATACAAAGAGCCGCCGCGTCATGGACAAGCTCGGTTTTGTTTATCAGCGCAAAACCGAAGGACTGGAAGTGAGCCTGCTTGGTGAAATTCGGACAGGACATTCGATGCTTATGACACAGGAACAATGGGAGAAAGGAAATATAAAATAAGATGGAGAACGAGAAAATCTACAACATGGCGTTTTCCAAGGTTTATCCGCTTCTGATTGCAAAAGCGGAAAAGAAGAACCGAACCAGTGCCGAAGTGCTGGAAGTAACAACCTGGCTGACGGGATACTCCGCCGACGAAATCGAATCAGCACTTGTGACAGATATCACCTACGGCGATTTCTTCCGACAGGCACCCGCGCCGCATCCGAATCGCACACGGATCACCGGCGTGGTATGCGGTGTGCGTGTGGAAACCGTGGAAGAAGATCTGATGCGCGAGATGCGGTATCTTGATAAGCTCGTCGATGAGCTAGCAAAAGGAAAACCGATGGAGAAAATTCTGCGTGTTTGACGCAATTCTTGCGTGTTTGACACAAAAGTGAGGTGCTTTCCATGCTATGGAATCTGAAGGAATCTGCCGTACCACTTGCCGGCGGCAGTATGGATTATGCCGTGTTCGGGTATGGCAACAAACCGTTTGTCATCATTGGGGGACTGTCCCTGCGCGATGTCAGAGGTGCCGGCGCGGGTCTTGCGCTGATGTATCGGATGTTTGCAAAGGAATACCGGGTGTATGTGATCGACAAACCATCGGATATCGCGGAGGGATGTACAGTTGCGGATCTGGCAGAGGCTACCGCCGCCGCAATGGAAGCGCTTGGGATTGCCGATGCCTGTGTCATGGGTGTGTCACTCGGCGGCATGATTGCGCAGGAACTTGCCATCCGTCACCCGGAGCTTGTCAAAAAGCTTGTTCTCTGTGTGACCGCATCCCGTGTCAATGATACTATGACCGCTGTTGTGGGAAATTGGATTGCGCTTGCCGAAAAGGGAGACTTTGGCGGCATTGTCGCAGATATGATGGATGTCATGTATTCGGAACGCTATGTCAGGCGTTACGGATGGATGTTTCCGTTACTTGCGAAATTTGCAAAACCGAAAAACGAGCTGCGGTTCATCCGACTTGCAAAAGCCTGCCTGACCTGCAATGCCTACGACAGGCTGGAAATGATTACCTGCCCGACCTTGGTGCTTGGCGGCGCGGATGACAAAATTGTCACAGGGGAAGCATCGCTTGAAATTGCCCGTAAATGCGGCTGTTCGTTTCATTTATACGAGGGACTCGGACATGCAGCATATGAGGAAGCGGCAGATTTCAACGATAGAATCAAGCAATTTGCAGATGAACCAATCGTAACAGAGGTTGAGAAATAACCGTCGGTAAAAGGAATGGTATCATGAAAAAACTGTATGAGAAAAGTAAAATTGTGTTTGCCGTCACATGGATCATTGCGTACTGTGTCTTGATGTCTGCAGGGGATGCCTTCTCTGTTATGCTCGGTGTGGAAAAATCTGTCACGCTGGTCATTGGTCTCGGACTTTCCGCCGTGCTTCTGCTGTTTCTTTGGAATAACAAACTGTTTGACAGATATGGACTGTGTCTTCCGAAAGTTCCGCCGCGCGCAATGCTGTACTACATCCCCGTTATCGTCATGCTCACCGCCAATCTCTGGTACGGTGTGACCTGCAATTACGGCATGGTCGAAACGGTGCTTTACATGCTGTCGATGCTCTGTGTGGGTTTGTTGGAGGAGGTCATTTTTCGTGGACTGTTATTTGAGGCAATGCGGGAGGATGGCTTGAAATCTGCCGTCATTGTGTCGAGTGTGACGTTTGGTATGGGGCATATCATCAATCTGTTCAACGGATCGGGCGCCCAGCTGCTGCCGAATCTTTTGCAGATTTTCTATGCGACCGCGGTCGGATTTATGTTTGTGATGATGTATCTGAAATCGAACAGCCTGCTTGTCTGCATTGCCGTACACGGTATTTTCAATGCGTTCAATGTGTTTGCAGACGAATCCGCAGTAACTGACGGTATGCAGATCGTGACAGCAATTTTGCTGACGGTGATCACCGGCGGATATGCGGGATATCTTGCGTATTCGATGAAAGGAATGTGGAACAAACATGACACTTGAAACAAATCGTCTGACACTCCGTCCGTGGCATGAGGAGGATGCAGAGGCATTATACAGCCTGGCATGTGATCCCGAGGTTGGACCTTCTGCCGGTTGGATGCCGCATATGAGTGTGGAGCACAGTCGGGAGATCATCCGCACCATGTTATCAAAGCCCACGGTCTGGGCGGTCTGCGGAAAAGATGAGCGTCCGATCGGCAACGTCCACTTTGATTTTGATACCCCTCTGCGCGAGCATGACGGCGAATGTGAGCTTGGTTATTGGCTCGGAAAATCGTTCTGGGGACAGGGATTGATGACAGAAGCGGCGCAGGTACTTTTGTCTTATGCATTCGATGTGCTTGACGTTCCGGCGGTTTGGAGCGGCTATTATGATGAAAATATCAGAAGCCGCCGTGTGCAGGAAAAGTTAGGCTTTGTCCATCACCGAACAGAGAAAATACCGTGTGTCAGCAACGAGATAAAAACCGTACACAGGACATGTCTGACACGTGAGATATGGGAGGAACGACATGAACCGTCATCCATCTGAAGCAGAAACAGACTATATTCGGGAATCCTTGAATCAATTTAACTGTGCGCATGTCGGCGATGACGGACATACGCCGCTGCATCTGATCGAATACGATGCGGACGGAAGCATCATCGGCGGTCTTCTCGGCGGCACATATTGGGGATGGTTGTATATCGATATTCTCTGGGTGACGGAAGATCACCGCAGACACGGCATCGGATCCCGCCTTTTGACTGACGCCGAAAAAGAAGCGATGCGCCGCGGATGTCATCACGTTCATGTGGACACGATGAGCTGGCAGGCACCTGCGTTTTACCAAAAACACGGTTATGAAGTGATCGGTGTATTACCCGATATCCCGCGTGGAAATCAGAAATATCTGCTGATGAAAGCCCTGCTGGCAGAATGACGGAGGAACAAATCCATGGAAGTAAATGAATATCAGAAGCTTGCAATGACGACGTTGAATCCGGCACTAAACAAACGGGATGTTCTCATCAACAGCGTGATGGGACTGTGCGGAGAATCCGGTGAGGCGATCGACATCGTCAAAAAATGGATGGCGCAGGGACACGCGCTTGACCGTGAACGACTCGCAAAGGAACTTGGCGATATCGCGTGGTATCTTGCGGAAGCGGCGACGGCACTCGATCTGTCTTTAGAAGAAATATTACAGGCGAATATAGAAAAACTGAAAAAACGGTATCCCGAGGGATTTGATGAAACACGGTCAATCGATCGACCGCAGGATGATGGATCGGCAGTTTGAGAGGTGTGCTATGCAAACAAAAAAAGTAATCGTCCTGCCGTATGACAGCGCATGGAAAACGGCGTTTGAGGACATTCGGGCAGAGCTTGACGCCGCACTTGGGAATCTTGCCATTGCCATTGAGCATGTCGGCAGTACCTCGGTTGTTGGCATGTCCGCAAAGCCCATCATTGATATCGACGTGGTGATTCCCGATTATACCGTGTTTGATGATGTTGTTCAAAGGCTTGCGCAGATCGGCTACACCCACGAGGGTGATCTTGGCATCAAGGATCGTGAAGCGTTCAAATATACCGATAAACCGCATCTGCAGAAGCACCATCTGTATGTCTGTCCGCAGAATTCGGCAGAACTGCACCGACACATCACATTCCGTGATTTTCTGCGAGAGAATCCCGATGCGGTCCAGACATACAGCGCGGTCAAGGAAACTGCCGCAGAACGGTACCCGGACGATATCGATGGATATATCAACGATAAATCGCCGTGTATTGAAGAACTGTACAAACGGTGCGGGCTGAAATGACGGCTTAGCAGTGAAAGGAAATACAGAATGATCAAAGAACTGATGCATGACCCGATCTTCCTTGCAGGAAAGTCGGAAATTGCAAATAAAGAAGATACATATATTGCTGAAGACCTGCTGGAAACGCTGATTGCCCACAAAGAGGGTTGTGTCGGTATGGCAGCAAATATGATCGGCGTGAAAAAGCGTATCATTGCATTTTTGGATGAAAGCGGGAAAGCACCGACGTATACCGTCATGCTCAATCCCGAGATCATCAAACGGGACGGTGCATACGACACCGAGGAAGGCTGTCTGTCGCTCCTCGGCGGTCCACGCCCGTGCAAGCGTTACAAGAGCATCAAGGTGCGTTATCAGACTACCGAACTGCAGACACGCATCAAAACATATACCGGGTTTACAGCGCAGATCATCCAGCATGAGATCAATCATTGCGATGGAGTGCTGATATGACGAGACAAGCCTTTTTTGACGATTGCCTCGATACCTATGGCGTTTCTGCGGACTATCCGTTTGATGAGGATTTTGAAACGGCGGTTTTTCGCCACACCGACAACCGAAAATGGTTTGCGATCATGATGCGCGTGTCACGCAGAAAATTCGGTCTTGACAGCGATGAGATCGTCGATGTTGTCAATCTGAAGCTGCCGATTGAGATGTTCGGTTCGTTTGATGCATCGGACGGTGTCTATCCTGCGTATCACATGAACAAGCTGCATTGGATTTCGGTGCTGCTGCCCGATGCACAAGAGGATCTGATCGATCTTCTTGTGAATGCAAGTTATGAGGCGACGAAAACCAAGAAGAAACGGAAAACAGAGGATTTGGTACTGTAATCCGTGTGATATCCATCGCAACAACGCGTTGCTTGCCAGTATCGGCAATCTGTGGTATAATCTATCATGAAAAGGAGATAATAGCGTGCAAAATACTTTTTCACGCGGGTTTTGCGACGTTCACCACCGGATCGGCGGCGATTTTGTCTGTAATTAGATCGCGTTCAAAACCCAGCTCCGGAATTTCCGAGTTTCGGGACGAAACTCCAGAAAGGAAGGCTTTCCTAAACGAAAGCCATGGTAATTTATATGGAAACGAAGGATATCATTTTTGATCTCAGAACAAAGCACAAACTCTCGCAGGACGAGCTTGCAGAGAAACTATTTGTAACCCGTCAGGCGGTGAGCCGATGGGAGAATGGCGATACATTGCCCAATACAGAAACACTCAAACTACTGTCAAAGCTGTTTGATGTTTCTATCAATACACTCCTCGGCTCACCAAGAAAACTGATTTGCCAATGCTGCGGCATGCCGCTGGAAGATGAAAACCTCAGCAAAGAGAAAGATGGATTCTTCAATGAGGAGTACTGTAAATGGTGTTATGCTGACGGACAATTCTGCTATTCGAGTCTTGAAGAACTAACAGACTTTTTAGTGAAGCATATGGCGAACGAGAATTGGCCTGAAAAACAGGCAAGGGCTTTCTTTGAGGAACAGCTTCCCAAACTCAATTACTGGAAAGAGTATGCAGAGGTTGGCAGAGACGGGAAATTTGACGAAGTAAAACGGCAAATCATTCGTGAGTTCAACGATCTTCATGTTCCCGGAATGCCTGAAGTTCAGACGCTTAACTTCTTGATGGGTGAATATATCAATCTGGAATATACACTCCCAAGCGGACAGAAAGTCAAATTTCTTGACGATCAGGCAACATATCTTGCCAACCAATTGGAAGTCAAGGATGGCAGA
>JAFYTT010000293.1 GCA_017558715.1 Clostridia bacterium
CTGTTCATCTCCAAGGAATGCTTCTCCAACGGCTGTGCCGCAACGGTCGACGTTTCCTATCCATCCATTCCGATGTTCCTGCTTTACAATCCGGAACTTGTCAAGGGCATGATGCGTCCGATCTTCAAGTATGCCGAATCCAAGGATTGGCCGTTTGACTTCGCTCCGCACGATGCAGGACAGTATCCGCTCGTCAACGGTCAGGTCTACGGCGGCAACAAGCTCGAATACCAGATGCCCGTTGAGGAATGCGGCAACCTGCTCGTCATGGTCACAACGACCGCGATCGCAGAAAACGATCCGTCCTTTGCATCCGCACATTGGGATACCATCGCAGGCTGGGTCAAGTACCTGATCGAATACGGCGAAGACCCCGCAAACCAGCTCTGCACCGACGACTTCGCAGGTCATCTCGCACACAACTGCAATCTGTCCATCAAGGCAATCATGGGTGTTGCGTGCTTCGGCATTCTCAACCGCATGCTCGGTCATGAGGACGAAGCCGTCAAGTACATTGACAAGGCACGTGAAATGGCGGCATCGTGGGCATCCCGCGCGGCAAACGGCGACGGCAGCTACCGTCTGGCATTCGACCGTCCCGGCACGTTCTCGATGAAGTACAACGCCGTCTGGGATAAGCTCTTCGGAACAAAGATCTTCGCACCCGAAGTCCTCCAGAGCGAAATTTCCACCAACTTCGCACGCTTCAAGCCGTACGGCATGCCGCTTGACAACCGCGCAGACTACACCAAGTCCGACTGGCTCGTCTGGACTGCGACTCTCTGCCACGATCAGGCTGACTTTGAGCGCTTCATTGATCCGCTGTGGAATGCGTACAACTATACCAAGCACCGCGTCCCGATGACCGACTGGTACGATACCATCACCGCAGAACACTATCACCTCCAGAACCGTACCGTTCAGGGAGGTCTGTTCATCAAGATGCTGGAAGCATCCGGCATTCTCACACTTTAATCATACACAAAGGAGACCTACCGTTATGATGATCCGACAGCAGGCATTTGCAGGCGCAAAAGATGCGCCGATGTACAAAGGCGGTCTTCACTGCCATACCACCCGTTCCGACGAACGCGGCACCCCTGAGGAGGTCATCCGTCTGCACAAGGAACACGGCTACGATTTTCTCGCGCTGACCGACCACCGCTATTATAACTACGAAAATTTCGCGCCGGAATGTGATATCACCATCATCCCCGGTATGGAATATGACGGCGGCGGATTCCCGACCATCACTGACAACGACGATACGCTGACGCCCGCATTCGATTCGACCGGCTTCCGCTGCTTCCACACCGTCTGTATCGGTCCCGAAAAGGAAAACGGCAATGCGTACGAGCAGAACCAGAAGTTTGACTCCGCGCGCGTCAAGTCGCAGGAAGAATACCAGCCGTACCTCGATCAGCTGCATGAAGACGGACAGATGACCGTCTACTGCCACCCCGAATGGTCGTCGACCCCCGCACGTTATTTCTCTCGTCTCAAGGGCAACTTCGCAATGGAAATCTGGAACTCCGGCTGTGCCATCAACATGGATATGGACATGGATGCCGCGTATTGGGATGAAATTCTCGGTCAGGGCATTCGTCTGTGGGGCGTTGCGTCCGACGACGGACATACGATGAACCATCACTGCAACGGCTGGGTGCGCGTCCGTGCCTCCTCCCGTTCCGTTTCCGATATTCTCGCCGCGCTGAAGGACGGTAAGTTCTACTCCTCCTGCGGTCCCGAAATCTACGACTTCTACTACGATGACGGCAAGGTCGTCGTACTCTGCTCTGATGCCGCAAAGGTTCGCCTCCATGCGGACAAGCATCCGACCCGCGTTGTCCGTTCCGCTGACGGCACGCTGACCCGCGCAGAATTTGATATCGGCAACGGTTACAGCTATGTCCGCGCAACCGTCATTGACCGTGACGGCAAACACGCCTGGACCAACCCCATCTTCCTGAAGTAAAGAAAGGATATTACATCATGAATTCTTACGTTTTTGATAAGCTCCCCTGCGGCTGTGAAATCACGGCATACGAAATCGGCAATGACACCGTCCGCGCCACCATCCTCAACTACGGCGGCATCATCCAGAAGCTGTATTACAAGGGCACCGACATCATCGGCGGCTACGACACTCTCGAAGGCTATCAGGTCTCCGACGGTTATCAGGGCGCACTGATCGGACGCTATGCAAACCGTATCCGCGGCGGACGCTTCACGCTGAACGGTGTTGACTATCAACTGGCACAGAACGAATCCGCACGCGGCAACCATCTGCACGGCGGCAATATCGGCTACGATCAGAAGATGTGGGCAGTTGAGTACAAGCAGGACTGCGACGGCGAGCATCTCATTCTGACGCTGACCGATGAAGACGGCACGGAACACTACCCCGGCACCGTCAATGTCAAGGTCACCTACTCCGTCTGCGGAGAGGACTTCTCCATTCACTATGAAGCTGTCTCCGACAAGGATACGCCCTTCAACATGACCAACCACGCTTATCTGAACATGAACGGCATCGCAGGCGGTCAGATTTACGACCAGACCCTGCAGGTCAACGCCGACTTCATGTCCAAGGTCGACGAGCTGCTCATTCCCGTTGACAAGATTCCCGTCGACGGCACGGCATTTGACTTCCGCACACCCAAGCTTCTTTCCCGTGAGCTGATGTTCTGCGACGATGAGCAGATGAAGCTGGGTGCCGGTCTTGACCATAACCTGTACATCACGACCGATGAAGCGACGCTGTATCAGGGCAAGAAGCTTGCAAAGGCAGCTGTCTTTGCTGGCAAGCTCGGCGCGCTGACCCTCTACACCGACAAGCCGTGTGTCCAGTTCTACGCCGCCAACTTCATGGAAGGCGACTACCCGTTCAAGGGCGGTCTGAAGCGTGAGAGAAACGGCGCACTCTGTCTGGAAACACAGTTCGCACCCGACGGTCCCAACCGCGGTGAGGCCATTCTCAAGGCCGGCGAAAAGTACGACTATACCGCACTTTTCCGCTTTGACGCATAACACTGATCAAAAAAGGGATGGTTATTTGCCATCCCTTCCCAATATTGTATTTCCTCCAAAGGAGAACGCTCATGAAACAGATATTAAAACGCACCATCCTTGCCCTGACCTCCATGCTGCTCCTCGTCGGCTGTGCATCCGGCGGCACAGAACCCGCGCAAACCGATGCATCCGATGCCGCCTCCGACACAACAACCGAAGCCGTCACGGAAGCACCTCTGATCCCCGCCGTTCCGCCGTCTGATGCGCAGATTGCAGACCACGAACCCGTTCTGCTCTGGCCCGAGGACAACATCCCGTATCTGATTGAAAACGACGAAAAGGGGCTGATGCCAACCATCCGCGCTTACCTGTGTGACGGTGCCGACTCTGCCGTCGTCATCTTCCCCGGCGGCGGCTATTTCCAGCTGTCCGATGTCAGCGAAGGCGTCGATATTGCAAAGGCGTACAACGATGCCGGTTACTCCGCATTCGTCGTCAATTACCGCTACGAGCCATATGACGGACGTGCCATTCTCGCCGACGGTCAGCGCGCAGTACAGTATGTGCGGTATTTTGCCGAGGACTTCGGTATTGATCCCGACAAGATCGCACTGTGCGGCTTTTCTGCAGGCGGTCATCTGTCGGTCATGGTCGCAGAACATCCCGTGACGGAAAATCTCGTTGGGGATGTCATCGGTGAGATCCGCTCCACACCCGATGCGTGTATTTTAGCGTATCCCGTCACCACGCTCGGTGAGGGTACGTTTGAAACCATGCCGCGTATCTTCCTTGGTGAGAATCTCGGCAATGCAGAGGAAACGGCAAAGTATTCCTATCCGCACGCCATCGATACCATGCCACCCACGTTTGTCTTCTACTCGGTCAAGGATCAGTTTGTCAACTTCGAGGCAAATTCCATCGCCTTTGCCGACGCGATGACAGCTGCAGGACGCGATGTCACGATTGCCGCGTATGAGGACGGCGGTCACGGCATCGGTCTTGGTACCCAGTATAACGATTATTCCCGCTGGCATGCGGATTCCGCCGCGTTCCTTAAAAACCACGGATTCTGATCGCACATCCCCCAAAAACACTTCGGCGCACCTGTCCACCATCCGACAGATGCGCCGTTTTTGTCTTTAATAACCTTCCCCAAGCACCAAAATCTCCTCGGGAATCGCAATGTATTCCAGAGGATCCACCGTGACATGATCGCGGCGGAATTCCAGATGCAGATGATTGCCGGAGGTGTTGCCGGTCGAACCGACGTAGCCGATCAGCTGTCCCTTCTGTACGACATCGCCCGGCTTGACGACCTGCTTGATCTGATGCGCGTAGACTGTTTCCACATTGTTCGCATGGCGGATGCGTGTCATGTAGCCGTAGGAGGAGGTATAGGCAGCATAAACAACCACACCGCCATCGGCAGCATAAATCTCGGTATACGCAGGAGCGACGATATCCAGTCCCAGATGGAAGTCATACGTACCCCACAGGTCGCGCTCTCCGTAGCCGGAGGAAATGTAGGTATTCTTCAATGCCAAAGGGTTGTCCGGCATATACGGATTGCCGTTTTCATCCAGCGGCAGATCATCGTCGGGAAGTGGCGGCAGCGGCCAGTCAAACGTTCCCGTCGAAACGCCGTCGGGCAGCGGATACAAGCCTTCATAGGAAACCGCACTGACAGGCTCACGGACGACGATCCGTGCCGTCTCCTCGCGGGAAAGCTCCGTCCCCGTTTCGGGATCGAACCATAC
>JAFYTT010000294.1 GCA_017558715.1 Clostridia bacterium
GGTTATCTCGGTCTGATCGGAATCTACGGTGGAGCTGCGACCATCCCGCTGGACGGACGCAGACAAGTCCTGCCGCAGTACCGCTTCCGTGAGCAATTTGATGCGTCGTGGGAGACGAAGCACCACCATAAAATCCTTTTGCTTTCGCCGACACCGTTTGAAATCCTGCGTATTCCAAAGGAAGGCAAACAACAAATTCTCGGTGCAGGCGATCTGGTACTTGACATGAACGTCTACAGTCTGTCGCGTCTGCTTGGACGGATGGAACAGCTGGACGGGCATATGCACGGGGAAAATCCATTTAAGAATTTGTCGGTGTGATATACAGAAAAGCCTACCTCGGCGAGACAAAGTTGTCAACTTAAGCACATGCAGCTATCCCCGCCCTACGCGAATTATTTTGCTTCTGCGCCATTCCCAACCACCATCAACCCCATCGGAAAGGAGCCAAACCATGAAATTTCTCCTTCTCGTTCTCGCTTTCACAGCGCTCCTCTGGTTATTTCCTCATATCCGCATCTTCTTCAAACGCATATCCCTCTGCCGCCGTCTGACTGCCGCGTGTAAAAAGCACGGGTGGACGCTGTCGCCGGCACATCGATTCTGGTATTTCGGGCGTAAAAACGACGCGCGGTGTGATGTACATATCGTGACAAAGCACGATGTGTATTCTGTCAAGCTGTTTGCAATTCCCTACCGACGTTCCGCACTTGTCTTTACCGGCGGGAGCGGGTATTTTATCCGAGGATATCTCGGTTTGCTCGGCAATACTGCTGTTATGGCGAGAATCCCACTGGACGGACCGAGACAGCTTCTGCCGCACTACCGCTTTCGTGAGGGCTTTGATACAGCATGGGAGACACGATCTCACCATAAAATCCTGCTTCTCTCGCCGACCTCGTTTGAGATTCTGCGCATGACACAGAACGGCAAACGTGAGGTGCTCGGCACGGGGGATCTCGTGCTTGACATGAATGTGTATTCTCTGTCCCGTCTGCTTGGGCGAATCGAGCAGTTGGACGATCATATGCACGACAGAAGTGCGCTTGCCAAACTGAATCGTTGAACATTTCAGCACAGCATATATAATACTGTCTGTAGGGCGGTGCCTTGGTGCCGCCGTGGCATCAAATTCAATGACGCAAATTCAAAAAATAGGATTTCCCGTGAATTGATATACGCAATGATTCTATTGGTTTGCCAAAGCGGCGGGAGCAAGCCCCCGCCCTACAGCACACAAACGCTTATGCGTCATCCAAATCCTCAAAACAACATTTCTATATATAAAAATCCATCGACAGGAGGTACAAACCCTTGCCCATTCCATCTTTGCTGACCATCGGTCAAAAACAAGGTATCCCCTATCAGACCTTTGATGATTTACAGCTTCGGCGGTTACTTGACGAAAAAACCATCCGCATTCTCTCTTATCCCGCGGGAAAAGAGGAGCTTTTACAGCGGCAGGAGCTGTTCGGCGTTCTGCGCACCGAGGCGGGACTGGCACGCATCAAGGATGTCTTTGCCGCGCTGAAGGAATACGAACGCGCGGTACGGCTGTGGCGTTCCACCTCCATTGAAGTGGAAAAGCGGTTCTTATTTGCCGCGGCGCTGTCGCAGTACCGCATCATCTGCTCGATGCTGTCCTCCTTATCCGACTGCGGTGCCAAGCTCGCCGCCGTTGCCGATTACGGCAAAGAAGCCCTTGCGGCACTGCCGAATCTCGACGCTGATCTTGATGCGATGCAAAAACAGCTGTCGGTCATCGGCAAGTTCAACCTGTCCTTTGCGGAACGTGCCTACATGACGCGCGACGACATCCCGCAGACGGTCTACGACGAGCTGTCCTCGTGTGCGGACGACCTCGGTCTTGCAATGAACGACCGCCGCGGCGCACGTATCCGACTCAACGACGGTCTGTCCCACGCGATTGCCGAGCTGCATCCCGAGGAGATTGCCGCCTATGACGCGCTGTGTGAGCCGTATCGGAACGTGCCGTTCGACGCGCCGATTGCCTACATTGAAGAGCTGAACTTCTACTTTGCGATTCTTGCACTGTGCGAAAAAGCGGACGAAATGCACATTCCCGTCTGCTTCCCCGCAGTGTCCGAAAAACGGCAGTATCTTGCGCACAGTGTTTACGATATTTCGCTGTTCTTAAAAAATGCCCAGCGCATCGTTCCCAATGACACGTTCTTTTCCGAGGACGCGCCGTTCCATTTCATCACCGGTGCAAACGGCGGCGGTAAAACAACGTATCTGCGCGCCTGCGGCATCAATCTGATTCTGTTTCTGGGCGGCTGTCCCGTGTTTGCACAGGATGCTTCCATTTATTTATATACGCAGGTCTGCTCGCACTTCCCGGCGGATGAACGCTTCTCCTCGGGCGGTCGTCTGCAGGAGGAAAAACAGCGTGTCGACCGTCTGCTTGAGAGCTGTGACGCGGACACGTTCATCGTCTTCAACGAAACGTATTCGGGTACCGACGACAAGCTCGGCTGTGAAATGACGCTCGACACGGCATCCTCCATCAAAGAACGCGGCACGCACGGTCTGTTCGTCACGCACTTCCATGAGGTACGGAAAGGCGGCTATCCGATGCTGAACACCGTGACCGAGGAGGACGAAAACCACGTCCGCACGTTCCGCATTGTCCGTGACCTTGGCATTACCTCGTCCTTTGCCGACGACATTCTCCGCAAATACCGGCTCGATGCCGCATCGCTTGCAGAAAGAGGTGGACACGCATGAAACTCAGCTTTCTTTATCCCGACGGGATTACCACGAAAGGTGCGCTGAACGGAAATGAACCGAATCTCGGCAGAATCGGCGTGCGCACGCTCTATCATCTGTCGCTTGACAAGACGTTTGCCGCCATCTGCGAGGATGACGTACCGCGTCAGGTCTTCTTAAAGGTACTGGCAATGCCCACGACCGATCCTGCGGTCATCACCTACCGCCAGCAGTTATTACAGGCCATGGCGGCAAAGCCTGCGTTCTTCCCCGAGCTGCAGGACCTCTACGGACGCTTCCGCGGTTTGCGCGACAGCCATGACCGTGAACGGCAGGCGATGATGCGCCAGATTCACAACTCGACTGCCGGCGCATCGGCACAGACCTTAAAAAATCTTCTGCAGGCCAATGCGCTGACACTCATGCGGTGCCTTGCGTTTGTCCGCAATATTTCCGATCTGCTTGGTGATTTCCGCATCGGCGGCGATGACTGCAAGTCCGCTGCACTCAAGCGTCTGTACCGCGAAACGACGGAAATTTCCAAATCCGCGGCGTTCGACCGTCTGACTGCCCTTTGCAAGCGGTTTGATGACATGGGCATCGACGCGGTTTACGACTTTGCGGCGGAACTGGGCGAAACCGGTCAGATCGAGCTTTGCCGCATGATTGAGCACAAGTATCTGAAAATTGTCGATCCCGACTTCCAGCCGCGCCGTCTGTGGTTCTCCCGCCGCATGGAGCAGCAGGAGGATACGGGCAGCTGTGTCCGCATCCACATGATTGAGGACACCACCTACGACAAGCTGATGTCCGTTCCGCTGCAGCTGCTTGCCGAGCAGATCGATACGCTGTCCGATCAGCTTTTCGACCGCTTCTGCCACATCGCGGATGAGCTGGCGTTCTACGATGCTGCGCTCCGTTATCTGCGCTCGATGGAAGCACGGGATGTCCGTGTGACGTATCCTGCCGTTTCTGGGGGACTCGATTACGACATCAGCGGTCTGCGCGACCTTGCGCTGATTATGGAAGAAGCCCGCACCGAGCCTGTCATTCCGAACAACATCGGCGGCAATTCCCTGCGCGGCATGATCGTCTTCGGCGAAAACAACTCCGGCAAGACGGTCTTCCTCCGTTCGCTCGGTACTGCCCAGCTTTTGGCACAGTCGGGACTGCCGATTCCCGCGGACGGCGCAAAAATGCCCATCTGCACGCAGATCATGACGCA
>JAFYTT010000295.1 GCA_017558715.1 Clostridia bacterium
GCCATCTCCCGTCATCTCATCCCAGCTGTAATAGGAAAGATAGATGGTACCGTCTGCCGTGGTGAAGATATCATCGATGTAATTGTCGACCTTGATTTCAAACAGACGCTTACCGTCAGGGGACAGTGCAACGATATTGCGATCGGCGAAGGCGAAGATTGTGCCATCCGCATCGATGATGCAGTCATTGATATACATCCACTGTGGGTCGTCAAGCTGCTGAAACTGTGCGCTGAGGTCAATTGACCACAGTTCTGCAGTCTCCGCGTCAAATGCAGTCATGTTCCAAAGGGTTGAACCTGTGATTTCATCATAATTTTGAAATATAGCGATGGTAGTATTTTCAGGTGTGGTTATGACATACTGTGCATATCCATAAGTTTCCTCGTCAAAGGAAGGTACGGCTGTGTAACTGATCTCACCCGTGGTAAAATCGTAAGTAACCTGGACATGTTCCGTTTCATATGTTTCTTTGTCGAGGATACGTTCTGCAGCGAATGACAGCAGATTGCCGTCATATTGCGGATTTTCAAATTGCCACACATTGATATCTTCGGGCAGACTGATATAATCGGTGCTCCATACGTGATCGACAGCGACCGGTTCTGCAACCTTCTGCTGATCTTGAGGATGATTTGTATTCCCGTTGCAAGCGGATAATGCGGCGGCGGGAAGGCAGAGCAAAGCCGTTAAAAGAAGTGCTGTGATACGTGTGTGATTCATATAGATACGTCCTTTCATTAACTTTTACAAACATATCATATCGCATAAATATGAACTCTGTATTCTAACATTGTAAATAATAAATGAACAGAAACCGCGATTTGCGCAAGAAATTGGTTAAGATTCGGAATGCACCCCGAAAAATCCCGCAAGCACCTCTCGCTGATCGCGGTCAAAACGGACATAATGCGCACCGTCATGTACGGCTGCTGCAAAATTAGCGTTGGTCATAGGGTCATAGGTTTCGGGGTCTTCCTCTTTCGGATAGGTAAAGGTAAACCGATGATCGCGATGTGCCGCATATGCGCCGTAATACGTATCGAGCTGTTCGCCAAACAGATTCTGCCAGAGGGAGAAGCCCTCGTCAGCGCCGGAACGGAGGGTATCAAGCGTTTCGGAGCGCAGAAAATAGCTGATGAATTTCCATGCGGCATGCGGGTCAGCGGCGGTTGACGGAATCGCAAGACCGATGATCGGCTCAATGATCGGAGGTGCGGCATCGATCTCACCGGGGTCGTGCGTGAGAACCGCACACAGATAGTCGGCGGGAGAGGTGATATAGTCGTTTTTGTTGGGTTCCTCGTGATTACAGGAGAGAGAAAGCGCTGTGCGAACCAGGATGATCTGCAGTTCTCCCGCGTCGTTTTCAAAGGCGGAAAGGGCACCGGGAAGCAGATGCTGACGCTGAATGAATATATCGGCATCCATATGGGGATAGAGATCGGCAAGCGGCGTTTCGGGAAGCGGTGCATGGCGATTGCAGAAGAAGAGATCAGCATCCTCGGGCGAATCGGTATAAACGACGCGGTAGAGGACATTTTCCGCATTGAACGCAACGACAACCTCCTGCAGGGTGTGCCATGTTTCGTCGGCATACAGGCGAAGCTCGTTCCGTTCGGGCGCGGTATAGGGGCGGTAGGGGTCGA
Organism: Clostridia bacterium; assembly: GCA_017558715.1. Classification (GTDB taxonomy): domain Bacteria; phylum Bacillota; class Clostridia; order Oscillospirales; family CAG-272; genus RGIG3925. The sequence continues at coordinate 1,650 of JAFYTT010000295.1, forward strand.
AAAGGGTGAGAGAAGTGCGACCTGTTTCGTAATTCTTGGTGAATGCTGTCAGACACGGTTTACCGTTTGTATCGCTATGAACAAAGCTGCCGCGGATAGAGCTGTGTGTAAATCCCGACGCAGTCCAGCTGATCAGCTTCGTCGCCTCGACGGTATCATCATGATTCTGCGCATACAGCGTGAAGCCATCCGGCGAGATTTCGTACCATGTGCCATCTCCGACAGGGGATGGCTGATACCCGGTCCATATCGGTCTGTCAGCAGGGACAAAGGCATGTGCGTCCGGTTCGTAGGCGGAATATGTCCATTCCGATGTGTCGTTGGAGCGGCGGTCAATCAGATAAACGCGGTTGTCGGCAGTATAACAATATTCCGAACGATTATCGTATGTCCACGGAATACGGTCAAGCAGAACGCCGTCCGCATCGAGAATCAACGTCTCCACGATCGAATTGCAAAGATAGATGTAACCGGTCACGCCGTCGCGCAGCATTCTGGGTGAATGGGTATACCCGTCGTTGATCAGAGCGTCAACATCGAGTGTGAAGCGGATGGAGCCGTCCGGATTCTGTGCGGCAAGAATGACTTCATTTGTGACAGGATCGTTGTAGTGTTCGTCCTCCGGCGACAGATACTGAGATGGATCATATTGGAAGACCATCAGCTGAACAGCACCGCCGTCCTCACATGGAATATGCTGAAAGCTTGTTGTATACGTTTGCGGTCGGGAAAGAATCGGCTGAATCTGCACTTCTTCGAGAAGATTGGTCGAAAGATCCCATACATACTCAGTGAGGTACGGGTTGAAGGGATCAAGGCGCTGTTCGGGCTCCTTTGTGTCGGTCAGAACCAGCGTATCGCCGATCAATGTCAAACGCGGGTTCGCAAGGGGATCTACCTCAAAACCCTCCGGCAAAAGCGCAGACTGCGTATAACAGGTTCCGTCCTCATTGAACGGCTCGTCGGTGCGCTCTTCCTGTTCTTCTTCAAAAACTTCGGGCGGCGGTGCACAGCCTGCGGCAAAGAACAGCAGAAATATCAGCAGCGCAGAGATGATACGGCGAAGGACTGCGTTTGTTTTCATGTAAATTTCACTCCTTTGGAAAAAATAGGGTAAGGTTATGCCCCTTACCCTATATAGACGATGAAATTTCGATTTTGTTCCCTGTTTTTTGAAAAAAGTTTGAAAATTTTCAAATATTTTGAAAAGGGGCGTATGGCAGCAGGTGGTTCACAGTGTGTGAATCAGACGGTCCAGTTCTTCGGGCGTGTCCGCTAAATTGACAACACCCATACCCTCGTGGAACGCGCGCGGACGGTAACCCCATGTGACGCTGATGCCGACCATGCCTGCATTGCGTGCCGTGTTGACATCGACCTCGGAGTCACCGACAAAGGCGACCTCCGACGGGTCAAGTCCGAGCTGTTGTGCAATCGCAAGAGAGGAATCGGGCGCGGGCTTGGGCGGGAAGCGGTCGGACACACCCCACGCAAGCGTGAAGATGCCGACACGTCCGAATGTAGTAAAGTCGTCGGGATCATCGGGAATGGCTTCGATGCGGGAGAGCTTCTTTGCCAGTCCCACCACATGATTGTGCGCCTTGTTGGACATCATGCAGACGGGATATCCTTCGTCAATCCATTTGTGTAAAAGCGCTTCTACGCCGGGATAATAATCGGTGTCCAGATAGCATTTGCCGTATACGCCGTTGTAGTAGGCAAGGGTTTCTGTGATGTGTTCTTCACTTGAGCCTGCGGGCAGACAGCCGGAGATCCACTCGCGGGAATGGAAGTTGACCCATTGGTACAGTTCTTCCACAGTGTGTTCGGGATGCCCGAAGTGGCGCAGGGTTTCGTTGATGGCGCGGTGCAGCTCGGGCATCGTGTAGCCGACGGTGCCGTCGAGGTCAAGAATGATGGCTTTGATCATGGTTGTATGTGATTGCCGTATGGCATCCTTTCGTGATAGTTATCCTTGTGTTTCCTCGTCCTCTGTTTCGCAGAGCCAGTTATCGCCGTTTGCTTCATAATGCGCGATGTTTTCCATAAATGCGCGGCAGAAGGCATCGGCAGACGGCGTGTCGGCGGACAGAAACGGGTCTGCGGAGAAGCCGAATTTTACGCTGTTCTTGGAACGCGGAATCTGCCACTGTGGCTTGAAGCGTTCGTCCTCCGGCAGAAGCACGGCATTTTCGCGGTGCGTACAGAAGAAGAAGGGGTGTTGGATTTCCTCTCCTTCCTCGTTTGTCATCGGAATGACCTCGGGATGCGGCGTGACATTGGCGTGGGAATACCAACCGACGGTGACGAGTGCACCGGTTTCTGCTTTTGCGCAGAAGACAACGGTCGCATCGGAGATAAAACCTTCCCGTCCTGCTTCATCGGCAATCGCACGCGGCAGCGCCTTTTTTGCAGTCAGCGCACCGAAAAGCAGTTCGTAGACCGTACCGTCCTCTCCTGTGAGATCGACAGGCAGGAAGTTTGCACATTCGGGGATGTTCGGTGCTTCGGTACCGTCATAGGTGACAAAATAGGGAATCAGACAGAAATAGAGTTTCTTCATAACCGTTATTCCTTTTCTGCAAATATGCGGGATTTGCGCAGCATGGCAAAGAAATATTTGCGTGTATCCGAGAAGCGGACGATATCGCCGTTTGTCTGCAGTTCTGCGTCATTGGTATAGAGAATCCGTTCTACGGGAATATGCACGGTGTCGCGCTCACAAAGCTCCCGCAGACCGATGTAATAATCGTGTTCAGCACCGCGGATATAAAATCCTGTCAGCGAAAAACCGTCGGGACAGTCGCCTGCGGGTATGACTTCGATAAAGTCATCGCGGCGGAGCTTGTATTCGGCAATGATGCCTGCAAGTGACGCGCGGTCTTCCGCGGACAGATGCTGCATTTCGCACCAGATCAGGGGATTGGATACCATGACCGACGCAAAAACATAATCGGGATCATAGCCCTGCGGTGCAAGCATATCGGGTGTGCCGTCTTCCAAAAGATACTTGTCCGCATTGCGGCGCAGATTCAGTACCTCGTAAAGCAGCTTTCCGGCGGGAACATATTTTGCGGTCTGCCAGAGATTGCGCAGGGTATTGTGTGGGAAATAGTTGCCCCAGTCGGTATAGCGGTTTTCGACGAACAGCGTTCCGAGATCCTTTTCGTAGAACCAGCCGGGACGGTAGTCGTTGGTGATATCCCTCTGGAAAGCAATGCGTCCTTCGCTTTCCATCATCAGACGGAAGCACATACGCAGGAAATTCTTTTCGCCGGTCTTGGAGTGGATCGACATACCGTCAAGCTTGAAATGACGGATGCCATACATGCGGTAAAATCCGAGCAGAACCTCCGCGTCACGCTGCCAGTTGGCGTAATCCTGATAGGCATCGGGCGAGAACCAAAGACCGAGTGCAATGCCGCGTTCATAAGCATAACGGCAGATCGGACCAAAGCTGCTTGGGAATTTTTCGGGATCGGGCGTCCAGAATTCGGGATCACTTTCCCAAAAGCCGCCGTTCCATATGCCGTTTGTGACGGATGCGGAATTGGCGGAGCGTCCCTTCTGCCAGCCGTCATCAATCTGGACGATGTCGACACCCATTTCTGCCGCACAGTCGATTTCACGCAGCAGGAATTCTTCACAGACTGCACTGTCGCGGGAGCGGTCACCCCAGGTATTGGACATGATAAACAGAGTAAAGCCGCCGCAGTCCTCCGTATAGACAGCACGTGCGGTGTGAGCACAGGCATCGGACGAACAGAGCGCGACCGTCACGGGATAGCCTGCCGTAAAGCCTGCGGGGGAAAGATTGGTGTAATCGATGCCGGAGCCGAGCACCGAGAACTGTGCGGACGACGCGCGGACATCGGAGGAGATGCGATTCAGATGTGCAGCAGCCGACGGTGCTTCCTTCTGAATCATGCAGGTTTCGCCGACGGTCGGGTCGGTAAAGAAGAAGAGATTGCCGTCAAAGCGTTCTTCTGCATGATAAAGATATGCACGCTCTTCGCGGACAAGGGAATCGATGTGGTCGGTGCGGTCAAAAAAGCGCACATGATCAAGTCGGACATGACGTCCTGCATGGAAGATTCGGTCAATGATATCTGCCTCAGGTGCGGCAGCTTCACCATCGTCCAAGCCATCAATGGCGCTTTCGATGCCTGTTTCTTCAATCGGCAGGGCCTTTGCAAACAGCTGGGAGCGAATGGCGGGTGTGTTTTCGGCGACGGTGAAGACCCAGCGGACGATGTAGTTTGAAGTAAAGGTGATGATGCCGTCTTCATAGGTCGTTTCCACCATGTCCCAGTCAAAGCCGGGCAGATGCAAAAGCGGTGCTTCCTTTGCAGAGCGCCAGGTATAGCCGCTGTCGAGACGGGTCAGCGCGGTGGCGACGGGCTTGCCGTTTCGGAAGGTGATCTCACGGCGGATGAAGTCATTTTCAAATACAAGGGTATCGATTGCGTTTTCCAAATATTGCATGATAAACCTCTCAAATTACAAAAAATACGATGCCGATTGCGGCTAAAACGAGACTGATCCAGTCTTTTTTTTCGATGGTTTCGTGGTAAATCACCCAACCGAAGAGTGCACCGAGGACGATGACGACAGCGCTGATGACAGGGAACTGAATGGATGCATCCATCGTCTGTGCGCAGTTGAGGGAGAGAATGTTGCCAAGACCGTTGCAGACGGCATACAGTGCACAGGAGCCGAGGAGAATCAGAAACAGCTTTCCGGTCATTTTTCCGCCGTCTTTGGTAATGCCGACAAAAGCATTGGAAAGTCCACGCTTATCACCGTTTTTCATCTTGACAAATCCGATGACGAGCAGAATGAGCACCGCCGCGACCGCAGTTTCCACCTTGCACAGCAGAAGGAAATCGTCAGCGGAGACCGCATCTGCCGCTTTCTGGCTCTGTGTTGTTGCGATGGAGACAATGCCGTTCGTCAGGAACAGGATGAAGCAGTAGAAGTGGAAGAGCAGACCACCGCTCTTTTTCTGTGTGTCATCCGATTTACCGCCGCCGAGATCGAGGAGCAGCGATGCCGCCATGGACAGCATCAGAATCACGACACCGATTGCTTTTGTCACCGTCAGTGCTTCGCCGTAGGCAATGATACCCCAAACAAACGGAAGAACAAGACCGCCGAGCAGCATATACGTTGTGACAACGGCGATTTTACCGCGGTGGAGAGCGAGAATCGTCACGCCCGAGCAGAGCAAAGAGGAGATGGTATAAAGCAGGGAGCAAGTCAGCGCGGATGCCGATACCGCAAAGGCAAAGCCGCCTGCGGGAAGCAGATAAGCAAGCATACAGAGTGCCGTTGCAAGACTGCTCCACATACCGGCGTTATAGGTACCGTCGGAGCGGGATTCAAAGAGCTTATTGAAAATGAACTGGATGGAGAAGCAGAAGCTGGCTCCGAAAAGATAGATGTATTCCATAGTGTTTCATTCCTTGTAACATGTCATTGAGTGGTCGGACGGAGCAATGTTGTCAACTTAACAGTTTACAGTATTGCAGTGAAATATTTCACCCGACAACGTCGGATTTCACCGCGAAGCGATTTCACATTTCTGCTTCAGCGGGAATATTTCATTGCAGTCAACGTTAGTGTTGACTGCATTATTCGGTCGGGGCAATGGAGGGAGGCGGTTCTGTCGGCAGATAGTCTCCGGTATAGAACTGATAAAGATAGATCGAGTCATAAACAGGACGCCATTTTGTTTCACCGCCTGCGGTAACACAGACAAAGCCCGTCCGGCTGTCAGTGCGTTCGGCGTACGTGGCAAGGCATTGACCGCCCTGCGCCGTATAGCCGGTTTTACCGCCGAGAACCGTGCAGACACCCGATTCCGAACCTTCCATACGGGAATAGACGGTTGAGGTCAGTATCAATCCTTCGGGATGTGCGATGGTAGGCGTTGTGGTATACTGATACGTACCGAAAATCTCGGCAAGTTCGTCGTTCTGCATGATAAATGCCATCAGAATGCCGATATCGGTAAGCGTAGAAACATGATCGTTGTGATGTGCGCCGGTGCAGTTTTCAAAATGCGTGTCATACATGCCGAGCAGAAGCGCGCGGTCGTTCATACGGTCAACGAAGGCTTCCTCCGAACCGCATGCGGCAATGGCGAGTGCATAAGAGGCTTCCGCACCCGATGGCAGGGCAGAACCGTAGAGAAGATCGCGAACTGTGATTTCCTCACCGCCGGCAAAGCCCGCAAGGGAAAGTCCGTCCAGATACAGCGGATCGATGATTTCCTGCGTCATGCGGAACGGTGCATCCAGGTCGGCAATGCTTTCATAGGCGACGAGTACCGTCATCAGCTTTGTCATTGATGCAGGGAAAATGATATCTTCTGCATTCTTTTGTGCGATGACAGCGCCTGTTTCCGCGTTGATCAGAATGGCATGTGAGCAGGAAACGGTATCGCCGAGCGTTACGGTGCGTTCGGAGGCTTCCGGGCGGAGCGCGTCTCCGAGAACCTTGTTCGGCACGGGATAATCGGGCAGGGGCGGTTCGGTTTCGGCGGGAATCGGTGCGGCGGCGGTATCGGCGATCTGGTCGGAAATGCCCGGAGGGGTAACGATGTCGCCGGGGATATCGGTTTCTGTTGAAATCGCTTCCTTTATCGCAAGCACCGCAGCTGTGATCAGTCCTGCGAGGAGAAGCAGGCATAGCAGTGTGACAGCAAGCAGCAGAAGAATCCGTTTTCTGCGCCGCTTTTGGCGCTGTTTCATTCGTATCATCTGACGGCGGCGCATCTCTGATGGGGGATAGGGAACCTTTTGTCCGTTTGTACGCGGCGGCACGGTATACGGTGCTGCGGAGCGATAGGGCGGAGGGGTAGGCTGATTTCGCTCGGGATTGGGCGGGGCGGACGGACGTTTCTGTGTTGTATTTCGTTTTGCAGTCGGTTGTTTGCGCGGGTCCTGCTGCATGAACATGTTCTCCTTTGGAGTGAGATGAGGGGGCTTGAAAATCCCTGTGTTTATAAAATATCTACTTATATATCATATCACATTCTGCGCAAAATGTCAATGCGCAAAAAAAGAAAGCCGTACAAGCGGTATCAGCGATAGCGCGGTAAACCTGTTGATATTATATTCGCCTCCCAAACTCGCGCAGCGAATATCACTTGGCGATAGCCGAATATCACTGCGAAGCAATAGAACTCGCCGCAGGCGAATATAACTGTGGCACCTGCTTTTCGGC
>JAFYTT010000296.1 GCA_017558715.1 Clostridia bacterium
GACCGTCTGACTGTTGCCGAGCAGATTCCACTGGCACTGGAGCCATACGGATGCACGAATCTGCGCATTTCGTATTTCCCGCGGGCGAAATTGTAATTTCAAAACCAAACAGCAGCCGCCGATCGGTCAAACAAAACCAATCGGCGGTTCTCTTTTTATGCAGTTACTGTTTTACGTGCAAGCCGTCCTCGGAAATTTCCGCACCGCTGTACACATCCGACTCGATGTAATCCACGTTTTTGGACAGGCAGTATTCCATCGCTTCCACAGAATTGGCAGTCCAAAGACCGACCTTCAAGCCGCGTTCATGGAACTGACGAATCGTTTCGTCCTCAATGCCGTCATAATCCATATCGATATCAAAGCCAAGCTCCAGACAGCGGTCGACATTCTCGTCATGCTTGCCGCAGGTGTACATGATGCCAAGCGTGGGGTACATCGCATGGGCGCGCACAAGATTGTCAAAATCAAACGACTGCAGACTGCACATCGAAAGATCATAGACCTCCCCTGCCATCTCAAACGCCGCACGGATGCGGTCATCGGGGAAATGCCCCTTGAATTCAATGAACGCAATCATATTGCCCTCACGGCAGATTTCGAGATAGCGGCGGAATGTACACAGATACTGTTTTGTATCGGTATGGTCGTTTGCAAGCGGTTTTTCTGTCAGTTCGGCGTACGTATGCTCGGCAATCAGAAGCTCTGTGCCGTCCGCATAACGTACCTCACGGTTGTGATTGACAACCAGAACGCCGTCCGCGGTAAAATGGACATCCGTTTCAATGCCGCCGGAGCCGTGCGCAATGGCACCGAGAAATGCTTCTTCCGTATTGGCATGGTATTTTGAGGAATATCCTCTGTGTGCGATAAAACAAACTTTCTGGTTCATATGGATCCCTTCCTTTGTACTTCTTAAACAGTTTTCATCATTTTATCACAAAGCACTGATGATGTCAAGTGAAATCTTTCATTCACAGCATCCCGAAATACTCCTGCAGTCCCCGATAAATGCCGCGCGCAAACCGTTCGGGTTCTTCGCTCATCAGTGCCGCCTCCTCGGGATTGGAAATGAACCCAAGTTCGATCAGTGTTGACGGCATTGCGGTATTGCGCAGGACATATAACCCCGGTCGGACAAACACGCCGCGTGTGCGAAGTCCCGTTTCATACCGCAGCCACTGCAGAATATCCTCCGCCAGTGGAAATGCGGGTGAGGTTCTGCTGAAGACAAATGCTTCACTTCCGCCCGCTGACGGATTTTCCGATGCATTCGTGTGCAGACTCAAAAAGTAGTCCGCGCCCCACGCATTGGCATCATTGACCCGCGCGGCAAGGCTTGTCGTATTGCTCGTGCCAAGAATCAGATCCGGCGAGGGACGCGACAGCCGAACCGCAAAGTTCGGGTCCGCATCCAAAAGATCGTACAGCGCCTGCCCGACAGCATAGGTAATATCCTGCTCACGAATACCGTTTGCCTCAGCACCCGCATTGGGATTTTCCGGATTGTGCCCCTGATCGATATAAATTTTGATTGCCATGATGTACTCCTTTTCCGACTGTAAATTCTGACCGCACTGCCATTGTATGCCAAAGAGAAATTTTTGTGAAAGAAAAAAATGCAAAACGGTAGACAAAACGGTAGGAAATGTGGTATAATGAAACTACCAAAATATTTTCACCAAAGGAGTTTTCATTATGGAAAGAGAACGGTTTGGTTCCCGCCTCGGATTCATTCTGATTTCCGCAGGCTGTGCCATCGGTCTTGGAAACGTCTGGCGTTTCCCGTACATCGTCGGTCAATACGGCGGTGCAGCATTCATTCTCATTTATCTTTTGTTCCTGGTCATTTTCGGTCTGCCGATCATGACGATGGAATTCACGGTCGGTCGTGCAAGCCGCAAGAGTATTGTCGGCTCGTTTGAAGCGCTCGAACCCAAGGGCACCAAGTGGCACTGGTTCAGCTGGATCGGCGGTGCGGGCAACTACCTGCTTATGATGTTCTATACGGTCATCACGGGCTGGATGTTCCACTACTTCATCAAGTTCTTACGCAATGACTTTGCCGGTCAGACGACAGAGCAGGTTTCCCAGCAGTTTGTCGACATGACGCTTGATCCCGTCACGGTTGTCTGCTTCATGCTCCTGTCCGTTGTCCTCGGTATGATTATCTGCTCTCTGGGTTTGAAAAACGGCGTTGAAAAGATCACCAAGGTTCTGATGCTTGCCCTGCTTGCCATCATTTCTATTCTGGCCGTCCGTGCAGTCACCCTTCCCGGTGCAGCGGAAGGTCTGAAGTATTACCTCGTTCCCGACTTTGGCAAGATGGTCGAGGCTGGTGTCGGCGAGGTCGTCTTCGCGGCACTCGGTCAGGCATTCTTCACACTGTCCATCGGTATGGGCTCCATGGCGATCTTCGGCAGCTATATCTCCCGTGACCGCTCCCTGCTCGGCGAATCGATCGTCATCGCTTCTCTTGACACCTTCGTCGCATTCGTTGCAGGCTTAATCATCATTCCCTCCTGCTTTGCATTCGGCGTTGACCAGGCACAGGGTCCCGGTCTTGTCTTCGTGACACTGCCCAACATTTTCAATTCCATGCCCGGCGGACGCTGGTGGGGTATGCTGTTCTTCCTGTTCATGATCTTCGCGGCTGTCTCTACGGTCATCGCCGTATTTGAAAACATCATCGCATTCGGTATGGATGCCGCAGGCTGGTCGAGAAAGAAGTCCTGCGCCATCAATCTGGTTCTGATTGCAATCCTTGCACTTCCCTGTGCATTCGGATTCAACATCTGGTCGGGCTTTATGCCGTTCGGCGAAGGTTCCAACGTGCTTGATCTGGAAGACTTCATCATCTCCAACAACATTCTCCCGCTCGGCTCGCTCGTCTACGTTCTGTTCTGCACCTCCGAAAAATTCGGTTGGGGCTGGAAGAACTTCCTCGAGGAAGCAAACGCCGGCAACGGTCTGAAGTTCCCGAAGTGGCTGTATGTCTACGTCAAGTACATTCTGCCAATCATCCTCGTCGTTCTGTGGGGACAGGGTATCATTACCAAGTTCTTCTGATTTTAAGGCAGTACCGCACAATTCTGATGGTACAGATGCGCGGACAGATTTTTCGTCAGTCTAAACAAAAATTCGCGCGCATAGTCGACCCTCTGCGAAGAATTTTTGTGACGAATGACGGAAAAGATGCAAGCAGATGTGCCATCAAGGCGTAAACCGCGAAATGTGCGGTATTGCCTTAACAAAACAAAAAAAGACTTGCATCCGTCAAATCCTCCGGGACTGGCAGAACGCAAGTCTTTTTCTTGTTGATATGTTGTTCAGATCAGAATATCGAAATAGCTTTCCACACGCTCGGAAACACGGCGCACCGTGCGTGCATCCAGACGCTGACGCCAGTCGGTGTCATGCAGATCGCAGTAGTCCGCGCGTGTAAATGTAACCTCAATCGTCAGCGGGAAACCGGGGTCAAACGCTTCTCTGCCCTCCAGCGCCATGCCGGCAACCGCAGCATCGTAAATGCGCTTGTGTGCTTCCTCGGGAGGCAGACAGATTGCCGTATTGCGCACCTCGGCATACTTGACCTCTGCCGTGATCACGCCCGGAAGCAGTTCTTTCGCTTCTTCACATGCCGCACGGTCACCTGTGACCATAACGCACGGAATACCGAAATAGCCTGCAAAAATGCACTCCTGCGTGATCTCGCCGCGTCGGATGCCGTTGTACTTGTAGTCAAAGATCGTCGCCGAGGACTGCGTGTGGTCAAGGAATGCCTTCGCCGTTCCCGACATCGCATGCATACCGACGAGCATCAGAACATCACAGTCACGGACAACGCCCATAATCGTCGAGCCGTCGATCTGTGTCGCACGGGGATCGAGCGTACCGGGAATAAAGTTTTTCCCGCCGCCGTGACCGTCCCAAACGTAAACTGCCTCAGCCCCTGCATCAAAACAGCCTGCAATCGCCGCATTGGTGTCTGCCATCAACGCTTCACGGGTGTGGATATAATCGGGCGATTCGGTGTTCATGACCTGCTCGATCTTGGCAACGCCGGAAATTCCCTCAAGGTCTGTGACCATTAAAACCTTTTTGTTCATTGCTGTAAACTCCTTAAATGAATATTTTATTCTATGCGGAACGCATAATGCACTTCTCCGCTGTAGGTTTTGTCTGACATCTCCCATTTGGCAATGACTTCATACAACGCCGCGCCCTCAGATAAGGAAATATTGCTTCCTTCCACGATGATCGTCTCATAATTCTCATAGGACGGCATCATCCCGAGCGGATAACGGCGAACGGTCATGCTGTCGGGCGGCGCATCAAAGACAAACGCGCAATCCTCCCCTGCTGTGACGATCGGAAGTTCCTTCATAATATCGATCGGATGCATACTGTCCGCGCACACCGCCTGCCCAATGCCGAGCGCATTTTTCGTCTCCCACGAATACGTTCCGCGCCATGCCGTGATCTGCTCCTCTCCGAAGACAACAGTCAAGGTCGGCGGTGCGTCGGGAAACACTTTTTCTGTAACAGAAAGAAAGCTGCCCGTGCCGTCAGATGTATCGGATGCTGTTCCGTGATCACTGCCGCAGGCGGAGAACAGGAACACGCACAGCGACAAAAAGATAAGCCAAAGTGTCTTTTTCATTGCGGTGTCCTCCTTTATTCGCTCCAAAGCTGATGGGTATAGATAACAGGTACGATTGCCGCGCCGTCCCAATCCTCACGGGAGATGGCAGCCGCAATCGCCCAATACGCCATGTCACACGTTCCAACCTCGGGAATCTCCCGTCGGATGTTGATTTCGATTGTCTCACCGACACGGTGAACACCTGTGACACTGTGGGAAACAGATCCGCTTCCCTCCTCCAGATACATCACAGCGAGGACATTGTCACGGAAAAACAACTCGTCATAGGCGGGAAACTGCTCTTTATGATCTTTGGGAAGTGCATCGTAAGTTTCAAACAGCCGCACGGCAGGATAATTGTAATCCGCAAGCAATCCACAACGGACGATCTGTGTACGGTTCGGCAGATAATCAGTATACTGCAAACGGTGATATTCCCCTGCGCCCGTATCGTAAACAGCGATCTCATAAGCAGGATTGACATCCTTGATTTCATAAAACGGCGCACCGATACGGTAACCAAAGGATAGAAGATCGGGTTCTTCATAATCAACCGGCACCATGGTCGGCGGATTTTGCTCCACACGACCAAGCATCTCTCCGATCTGATTCTCGGATATCACCGCCGGCTCGGAAAAGTCGCGCGTGTAGCTTCTGCCGTTGTATCGGACAAAGATCATCCAGTCAACCAAGGCAAATATTTCTTCTTCCGTCACCGATTCAGCGGTATGGGTTTGTGAATCCCGAACGGTATCATCGGTGTGTCCGACGGATGTGGCACAGGATGAAAGCAGTACGGTGATGCAAAGCAAAGTAATGGCTAATATTCGTCTCACGGGGAAATCCTCCTTTGAACAAGCGATATGATGGCTTTGCCCAATAAGACGCAAAAACAGGTAAAATCTGACAGCGTTATTGAAAAATATCGGTTTTCAGAATCCTGCAATATCAAATCAGCGGCTGATCGTTGATGACCAGCTTGAATACCAGTCCCAGATGATCGGCGGCTTTGCAGCACAGAAGCATACGCTCCAGAAAGATCTCAAAATACTCCATGACCGAGCTGTAATGCGTGTCGACTGTCAGCTTCAGGGTCAGATGCGTATGCGTGTCATTGAGTACAAGCTCAGACGCGGTCACGGAATAGTTGACGCGGTCGTGAATGTCGATGGAAACATCGTCAAAATTGCGCACGCGGCTGCGGCGGACATCGGCTTTGTCGGCGAGAATCAGCGCAGCGGCAACGGCATTGACAGGAACGCCTGTGCCCTCGTCGTGATTGCCGATGGCAGAGACAACCGTCGCAATTTCATCCGCTTCCATACCGAGTTTATCGAGAATACGGAACGCCATGACGGCACCGCTCTGGCTGTGCTCGGAACGGTTGACGAGATTGCCGATGTCATGCATATAGCCGGCAATTTTTGCAAGCTCGACCGTGCGTGTATCATATCCGAGGGAGGAAAGCAGTTCTCCTGCGGTTTCTGCCGCTTTACATACATGCGCAAAGCTGTGTTCGGTATAGCCAAGCACCTTCAGCGAATCGTCTGCGCGTTCGATATAGGTGCGGATCGCATCATTGTGTTTGATTGCTTCATATGTGATCATGCTGTTGTCATCCTTCTTTGTTGTTTTTATTAGTATATCATACTTTATTAGTATACCATACTTTTTGTCTCGGCGCAAGAGCCCCGAAAATTTTTCGGAAAATCGCATAAATTCTATTGACAAATATACCATGACATGTTATAATGATGCTGTTCAATTCATTGAACGTTCAAACCGTTGAAGCGGAGATAACGGCACCGATGCCGCCACAGAGAGCCCGTGATGCTGGGATACGGGTGCGAAACACGATGTCAAATGGATCGCTGAGGGTGCGGAGGAACAGGGATTTTCCCGCAGTATTCCGCAACGTATTGCCTGCGTCAGAGGCAAGGGATGTGTTAGCATCCGATGAGGGTACGGCATGCTGTTTTCGGACAGAACCCGTAAAGCAAGGTGGCACCGCGGATTTGGCATAGCATTTGCTGATTCGTCCTTGGCAGAAGAAATCTTCTGTACAAGGGCTGTTTTTATTTTGGAGGACAAGGCGATGCTTCTTTTGACCAAACGATGGTGACGCTGATGTATCAATCACCAACTACGCATCAATGATATCTGAAACACAATATAATTTTTTCACAATCAATCATATCACGATAAATTTTCGGAGGAATGAATCATGATTTTCAATAATGTCGACTTTGATACCTATTTCAAGCACTATCCCGATGCAAACGGCTATTTCGGCAAGTACGGCGGCGCGTATGTCTCCGACGAACTGAAAACCGCAATGGCAGAAATCAATGAAGCATATTTCACCATCTGCAAGTCCGCAAAGTTCATCAATGAGCTTCGCCGTATCCGCCGTGACTTCCAGGGCCGTCCGACCCCGATCACGCATCTGGAACGCCTCTCCAACGCACTTGGCAATGTCCAGCTGTATGTCAAGCGTGAAGACTTAAACCACACCGGTGCACACAAGCTCAACCACTGTATGGGTGAAGTTCTGCTCGCTAAGTTCATGGGTAAGAAGAAGGTCATCGCAGAAACCGGCGCCGGTCAGCACGGTGTTGCACTGGCAACCGCTGCGGCTTACTTCGGTCTGGAATGTGACATCTACATGGGTACCGTTGATATCGCAAAGCAGGCACCCAACGTCGCACGTATGAAGATTCTCGGCGCGAATGTCGTTGAAGTCACCCACGGTCTGGCTACCCTCAAGGAAGCAGTCGACGCGGCCTTTGATGCTTACACCCGCGAATACAAGGACGCCATCTACTGCATCGGCTCCGTCCTCGGTCCGCATCCGTTCCCGATGATGGTCCGCGACTTCCAGAGTGTTGTCGGTATCGAAGCGCGCGCGCAGTTCACCGAAATGACCGGTGAGCTTCCCGATGCTGTCGTTGCCTGTGTCGGCGGCGGCTCCAACTCCATGGGTATGTTCGCAGGCTTCTTAAATGACCCCGTTGACATCTACGGTGTCGAACCGCTCGGACGCGGTACCGCTCTTGGCGATCACGCAGCTTCCCTGACCTACGGTACGGAAGGTATCATGCACGGCTTCAACTCCATCATGCTCAAGGACGAAAACGGCGATCCCGCGCCTGTATACTCCGTTGCATCCGGTCTTGACTATCCGTCCTCCGGTCCCGAGCACGCATTCCTGCACGACCTCGGCCGCGTCAAGTACGATGTCATCAACGACGAAGAAACCATCGACGCATTCTATACCCTCTCCCGCATGGAAGGTATCATCCCCGCCATCGAATCGGCGCACGCTGTCGCATACGGCATGAAGCTGGCAAAGACGATGGGCAGAGGCTCCGTCCTCATGTGCCTCTCCGGCCGCGGCGACAAGGATATGGACTACGTCATCAAGGAATACGGCATGCGCTGATTTCAGTATTTCAAGTTTATAGAATAAACGACAGGGACGACCGATGGCCGCCCCTGTTGTCTTTTTTGGTTTATCGATTGGATTGACCGTCACAAACGACTTTCGTGACAGACAAAATACAGGATCTGAAACCGTTCTGCGATATCGTCAAGCAGAGCTCGTGCGTCAGCAAGATGCTGTCGGTCGAGATTGACAAACGGATCGTCTAAAATCAGCGGCGGCAGATATGCGCTGTTGTTCCGTCCGCCGTCGGTGTATATCGCATCGATCATCGCCAGGCGAACGCAGAAATCAATACAGTCCTGCGTACCGCGGCTGAAATATCCCGACTCCCGTCTGGCACCGAGCACCTCGGTCTGAACAGCGAACGAGGCATCCAGCGAAAGCGCTTCCGTTTCCTCCTTCGTCAGATGCATCAGACGCCCCCAATACTGTCGGAATCGCGCCTGCATATAGGACAGATACCGAGTTGACAGCGCCGATTTTGCCTGTTCCAGACACGACTGTGCCGTACGTATGACATCCAGTGCGTGTGCGGCTTCTGTGCGCTGCGCTTCTGTTTGCTGAATCTGTGCGCGAAGTGCAATTCCCTCTGCACCGAGCTGTGACGCACGGTCTGCATTCTGACGCGCTTTTGCACAAAGATCGCATGTCTCACGGATCTGTTCTTCCAGCGCCGCCAATGCCTGCTGCCGATGATCACCGTTCACACCGTCAGACACGGAATTCTCGAGCATCGCCTCGGTTATGCCGTGTTCGGACAGAAAGGCGGCAAGCTGTTTTTGTGCTGAGCGCAGACGGTTCATATCCTCCGCCAATGCCGCTTCCTTTGTACGGATGACCTGCAAAGCTTCTTCCGCGTCCATCGACGGGTCATCAAAATAGCCGTCCAGGATCTGCCGCACCTGTGCATCACAAACCGCAATCTGCTCTCCCAGCTGTGCCCGCATTTCAGCCGACTGTTCTTTTTCATCGGCAAGCGTCTGATATCGCGCACACAGTCCGATGACTTCCTTCGCCTGCACAAGAACAGATTCCCCATCCTGTGCCGATGCGGCATCCGGGGACAGCATCGCACAAAGCAATTCGTTCAGCGTTTCAAGCAGTTCCACGCGGTGTTTTTCCGCTGTCTGCCGCTCACCCAAGCGTATGCGCAGAAGATCTGCCGTCCGACACCATGCCGTCATGCGCTCTGCATACGTTCCGCCATCCGTGTCGCCGCATTTCTGAATCTCCGCAGGACAATGTGCATCCAGTTGTGCAAAATAGCGGTCAAGCACCAATGCAAGCGCATCCTGTCTGGCACGCGCCTGTGCACGGGTACGCTCCTCCTCGTCATACAGCCGTTTGGCTTCTCTGCAAGCGGCGATCTTTTTGCGGTAATCGGAGAAGACCGTGCGATCGTCACCGATGTCGGCAAGCTCACCGCCGCCGCTTTTGGTATAGGAGGTCAGACCGGCACAGAGGCGCGCTTCCTCCTCTGTAAGCTGTTGATACTGCTGTCCGAGCGCATCGGCATGAGAGGACAACGCCTCGCGTTCTCTTGCCGCCGCTGCAGCTGCATCAAAGCGTTCGATTGCATCGTTTGCATCGAGAACCGCAGGTGCATCCGCACCGATCCGATCGAGAAACTCGTAAATCTGCGTTTTTTCCGTTTCATATTCGGATTTTTTGACGCAGAGACGCTTTTGTGCCGCATCCTCCAGCGCACGCGTTTCATCGCTGTCGTCAGACCGTGTTCCGATGCCGAGCACCAGCAAAAGCAGTCCCGCAAGTGCCGCAGGTCCGCCCGCAATCAACAGCCGCATGTCCGACAATACGGCATACAGCACGCAGAGGACAGC